>JAYGCG010000113.1:0-18139 GCA_046583455.1 Dehalococcoidia bacterium
AGTAATCGGCTAGCCGTCATCGCACACCAGATCCGACTATGTAGGTACACTCCCGACCGTTTGAGGGAGCCCTATGGGCTATTGCATACACATTGATTTTCCGACAGTCGGCACATCACGGCCACGTAGATAACGCCACCGCCATGTAGCCCGTGGTCCGGGTAAAGCGCGCTCGCGAACTACCCGGACCGCGACCACAAGCGAACTTAGCGCAGAACCACGTCGGTCCAGGACTGTATCCACTGTTCACGCTTTTCGCCTATTTCCTCTGCGCTGATCCCGACCGGCTGCAGTGGGACTTCGGCAAATCTAAAGAAATCAGGTGTAGCGGCGTTTTTGTTCACCGGATACACGAACATCTTGTCCGGGAAGTCTTCCTGGAACCTGACTCCGAGGGCGAAATCGATGAACTTCTTGGCAAGGTTCTTGCTGTTTGTTCCCTTAAGAATCCCTATGCCCTCGGTCTGGGTGAACGTGGCGTTGTCGATGAGGATGCTGCCCGTCGGTGGCACCTCGATCGGCTCCTCAGAGAAGAAAAACTCGGCAGCCGGGCTGGTGGCATAGCTCACAACGAGTGGCCTGTCACCGCCCCACTTCGTGAAATCGGTGTAGTAGGAGTCGCTCCAACCGTCCTTTACCAGGACGCCGTTGGCCTTCAGGTCGGCCCAGAAATCGAGGTAATCGTAATCGTCGTCTTCGCCAAAATAGGCTACGGTCGAGATAAGAAATGCGAGACCCGGAGACGATGTCGCAGGGTTCTGCACGACCAACGATTTGTCCCAATCGGGGCCGGTCAACTCCTCCAGGGTGGTCGGGGGAGTAAGGCCATTTTCGGTGAGGAAGGCCACATCGTAGTTCAGGTTCACGTAGCCATAGTCGATCGGGGTAACGTGCCCTGTGCTGTCGAACACAAATTCGTCCGGTACCTGATCAAGTAGATCCGGCCGATATTCATCAAATATTTCCTGCTCGAGTGCGCGTCCCAGGTAGGTGTTGTCTACGCCGTACAACAGGTCAGCAGACGGGTTGCCCTTTTCGAGGATCGCCCGTACCAGGGCTTCCCCGGCATCGCCCGCTTTCTGAATGACAACCGTGGCGTCGTTCGCCACTTCGAATTCGTCAATAACCGCTTCGGAAATGTCGAAACTATCATGAGTCATGATTACAAGCTCGCTGTCCTCGTCTTCACCGCACGCAACGGTGAAAGCGAGCACGAGCATGATGCTGACGATTGCTGTCCATCTGGTCATGCCAAGCCTCCTGATTACGTTCCCAACGATCGAGATCATCGTGGGACGAAAAAACCGCCCGATCCGGGCGGCAAAGAAAGCTTGGAAACCACTCCCTCCGCTGGCATTACCCAGATCAGGTTAGGGGTCGACAGCGGTGTAACTGTCCTCTCAGCCTGGATTACCAAGCTCCCCCGGGGCATATTCAATTTGTGTCAGGGTATTAACGTAACCGGTCGGTGTCAATAGCGAAGATGGCCGGGTGGAAGAAACTCTTGGTCGGCAGACAGGGGGAGCCGTAACGCGGTCTTTGCGGACGCCGATGAGTCTCGTGGTTAGAGAGTTGGGCGGCCCTTCAGCCCGCTGTCGGTGACCCTGTGGACGATCCCGGTTCCGTAGGTGATAAACAGCTCGTCATTGCCGGGACCACCGAACTGGCAGTTCGTTGGCGTATCGGACGGCGTTGGGTGCGTCTCGAGGACACGTCCGTCCGTGTTGAACACGTATATCATCGGACCCGGCCCGTAATGATGACTCCCGGCGCTGGCGACGATGTTGCTGTCGGTATCCCAACACATCCCGTCGATACCGCGTCCCCAGCCGAAATCATGCAGGGTGGATTGCTCGCCGAGCGAGCCGTCGAGATTGATCGGGTAGGACACGAAGCGGGGGTGGATCTTCTCACCGGTCGGAGTGTCGGCTACAAAGAGCCGATCTCCCGAAGGCGAGATAAGTATCCCGTTTGGTCTTCTCATGTCTTGGGTTACCCGAACAACGGTATAGCCGCCGTTGGATTGAGGATCAGCTCGGTAAACCTGCTCGGAGGGGAGGCTCAATGGCCGACCGCCGTAATTTGGATCCGTGAACCAGATACGGCCCAGGGCATCTATAGCCAGATCATTGGGCTCGTTGAAGGGGAGACCTTCGAAGTTGTCTACGATGACCCGGGTCGGTTCTCCCGCCACATACTCGACGATACGACGGCTCTTGCCCTCACACGCGAACAGCCGTCCGTGGTGGTCGAACACCATCCCATTCGCGCCGCCGGTATCTTCACGCCAGACGGTGCTTTCCCCGGTCTGTGGATCCCACCTCATCGTCAGGTCTGCGGCGCAGTGGGAGTACAGCAGGCCGCTTCCATCCCACGCCGGGCCTTCCGTGAGTGAATCACGCTCGGCGATGGTCTCAAAGGTCCATTCAGTCATCTGGTGTGCCTCACGGGTAAAGCAGGTGGCCGGTCATGCCGGTGTCCCTTGCAACGAGGAGATGTCCTTCGATGCTGGTGACGTACAGGTCTTCTCCGACAAAAGTGCAGTTGGTCGGACGTATCGCTGGTGTCGGGTGCGTTGCCAAAATCCTGCCGTCCGGTTCGAAGACGGTGATCATTGGACCCGGGCCAGAAACCTCCCAGCCGGTACAGGCGACTATGTGGCCTTCGGAGGACAGGGTCATGCCATCGATGCCCCGGTGCGGGCCGAAGTCATGCAGCAGTTCGTAATTTCCAAGCGATCCATCGTCGTTCACCGGATATCCACGAAGCTGTCGAAAGCGTCCAGCGCCGTAGTCACTTTCGGCCACATAGAGGGTCTTATAGTCCAGGGAAAACAGGAGACCATTCGGCATCGTGGAGTCAAAGGTCCGTTGCACGGCCTTCCAACTGCCATCTGGTTGAGGATCGGCCGAGATGATGGCGGAAAACTCGATGCCCATATCGGGAGACACGTCACTGATCCGGTCAGAAAAATAGATACGTCCCTGCGGATCTATCGCGAGATCGTTCGGCCCGTTGATTCGTTTGCCGTTGAGGCGGTCCACTACGGTAACGCCCGGTTTGCCGTCCTCGTACATGGCGATCCGCCGACCGCCTCCTTCACAGGCAAACAACCGTCCCTGCGCATCAAAATTGAGACCGTTGGCGGCGTTGGTGCCGGAGCGTTCCGTCACAACGGTTCCGGTGGCCGGGTCATACGCCAGCATCCGGTTCATGGCGATATTGGTGAACAACAGCCGGCTGCCATCCCAGGCGTTGCCTTCCGTTATCGAACCGATGACCGGCAGAGCGTCTTCGAACGTCCATTCCCGGGGCATTGTTGGGCCTCCGCTATATCAATACCTGTGCGGTCCGGTATGGGCCATCCCGCAACGCTTATGGGCCAACGAGGATTATCGGGGCCAAGTGACAGCATCGCAATGCGCTGCGTAAATCAGCTAGATGGGGTTCGAGTTTGACCACCGGTAGAATCGGACGTTCCTGAGTCGGAATCATAGAAAGCGGACCGATTGACCAACATATCCGAACTGAAAACCGCCCATTCAGACCTCTGGGCACGCGCAACTAACCACCCTTTCATCAACGAGCTTGGCGCCGGGACGTTGCCGATCGAGAAATTTCGCCGCTACTTCATCCAGGATTACGTCTTCGTGAACGATCTATCGAAGACCCTGGGAATAGCGGTGGCGAAAGCGCCCGATATAGCGTCCGCACGACCAATGGCGGAATTTCAGTCGGCGCTGATGGGAGTGGAGGATGCCCTGTTCTTGCGAGCGTTCAAAATGCTGGAGGTGGAGGAGAGTGAATGGCGGTCTGCCGCGTTATCGCCAACAACGGCCGCGTTTGGAGACTTTCTAGTCAGAACGGCATACGAGGGCGGATTCGAGGGAATCTGCACCGCATTCGCTGTGACGGAAGGGGTTTACATGGACTGGGGACAGCGTCTTGCGGACGCCGGCTCTGAACCAGGAAACGAACTCTACTGGGAGTGGACCACGCTGCATACAGAACAGGTTCTGGGACCGTTCGTACAATTTGTCGGAAGCGTAGTAGACGCCGTGCCGGAATCAGGCTTGAAACGACTTTCCAACGTGTTTGAGCGCACACTCCAGTACGAGAACCGATTCTGGGACATGGCGTATTCAGGAGAGACCTGGTGAGCGATCCCAAACGGCCGAACGTTCCGCGGGCGATGACCATCGCAGGATCTGACTCAGGCGCAGGCATCCAGGCAGACCTGAAGACGTTCGCCGCGTTCGGCGTTTACGGAACTTCCGTTGTGACGGCCATCACGGCCCAGAACACACTTGGAGTAATCGCCGTGCAGTCCGTCGATCTTTCGATGATTAGCGATCAGATCGATGCCGTGATCAGTGATATCGGAACAGACGCCGTCAAAATAGGCATGCTTGCGAGCGCCGACATGGTCGAATTGGTTGCATCCAAGCTGACCGAACATGAACTCGGCACAGTCGTGCTGGACCCGGTAATGGTGGCGACTAGTGGGGATCGCCTGATGGCAGTAGATGCCGTGGATTCGCTCAAGGAATCCTTGCTCCCGCTAGCCTCTCTTGTAACTCCAAATCTGGAAGAAACGGCGGTCCTGACCGGGCACACAGTTGAGAATCTGGCCGATATGAAAGATGCGGCGATGCTGATTCATGCGATGGGTCCACGCACGGTCCTGATCAAAGGGGGACACTTTGCCGGGGACGGGTTCAAGCCGGGTATGAAGGGGAAGATGAGTGACGTCCTGTATGACGGCGTTTCGTTCACCATTTTCACGGACGACCAGATTCCCACGACGAACACCCACGGCACCGGGTGCACTCTTTCATCAGCCATAGCCGCCGGACTGTCACGCGGCCACCCGATTCCGAACGCCGTAGCGGACGCAAAGGCGTACCTGACGGACACACTAAGACATTCGTTCCCTCTCGGCGGGGGGCATGGGCCGGTCAACCATCTCTTTGGCTGGTGGACCGGCGATGGGGCGAAAGGCAAAGGCGGAGCAACGCACTCCGTTACCCGCGAATCCGCATGATCGCCTGAGTTATACACCGTCATACGTAGTCTTCCGCCTATAGAATCTTGGCCAGTTACTTCCGGTAATCACCCGGTTATTTCCCCCAGTCATTCCAGGGACAAGGATCTAGCGAGCATGACTCTGTATCTGACGGAAGCTCAAGTCGGCGAAATTCTGACGATGGACCTGGCGCTAGACGCGGTCGAAGAGGTATTTGACGCCTGGGGAAAGGGTGAGGTTACCAACCACCCCCGCAGTCGTATCGCCCTGGGACGCGGTTCCTACAACCTGATGTCAGCGGGTTGGCCTTCAAAAGGGATAGTCGGCTCGAAGTCCTACGTCGGCGGCAGCGGCGGCATCTCCTTCCAGGTGTTGATCTACGGAGCGTCTGGAGAAGGTCTGCTCGGAATACTGGACGCCAACCTCATGGGCCAGATCCGCACAGGCGCGGCCAGCGGCATTGCGACGAGACATATGGCGCGCTGGTGCGGGAACAGCAAGGTAGCCGTGATCGGTTCCGGCTACCAGGCACGTACGCAGCTTGAGGCCGTTGCAGGCGTTCGTGAGATCGACACAGCGTTCGTCTACAGCCGTACCGCCGAGAACAGGGACGGGTACGCGAAGGTTATGACCGAGAAGCTGGAGATCCCGGTCACCGCCGCAACGTCTATCGACGAATGCCTTGAAGGCGCTGACATCATCATCGTGATCACGAACACACGTGAACCGGTGCTTCTTGGTGATTCGATAGAGGAAGGCGTCCACATCAACGCCGCCGGTGCCAACGGCTGGCAGAGGCGCGAGCTGGACACACGCGCTGTTGTGAAGAGTGACGTGATAGCGACCGATGATGTCGATCAGGCGAAGTTCGAGTGTGCGGACTTGATGGCCGCCGCCGATTCAGGCCGGATACGGTGGGAACAGGTCGTGAACCTGGGCGAGATCGTGGCCGGAACCAATCCTGGACGTACAGATGAATCGCAAGTGACGCTATTCGAATCACAGGGTGTCGCGATGGAGGACATCGCGGTCGGCAAGCGAGTGCTGGACATTGCCCTGGAGCGAGGGATCGGCACACAGTTGTCCGGTGGGGGTATGGAGACCGGTAGTCTTTAGGCTGTGGGGGTAACCCGGCGGCGAAGTCCGCCGGCCGTCTCCGGCATGTGAGACCAGTGGCTCGACTACTTCGGCATCAGGCCCCTGATGTAAGCCACCTGTCCGATGTGCTAGGAGCACTCAACTGAGATCCGTGCCAGAACCCACGCGAACGTTGGGGCTGGCCGAGGTTCAAATGGATTACGGTCAGCGTTTGTTCTCTCCAGGTCCGCCGTTGAAAATCCTTTGATTACCGGCTGCGCGCTTTCCATCACGTCTGCCCGATATCCAGCGACTACCTTTGCCGGCACATCCGGGAACTCCCCAACCTGTTCCGAAGTGTCACCGACTCCCCATCGATCTCGAGCCGGCATGCCAAACTTTTCCGCCCAACCATTAATCTTCCACCTTTCGCCGTTGTCGCTCAGGTACCAATTAATCCAACCGTCCTCGACCCGTGTCAGATGCCAGACAGTCCACAGGATGTGATTGGCCGTGGGCGTCGGTCGCCAGCGCCATTCCTGAGGCGTAAGACCTTCCAGCGCATCATCCAGTTGAGCACTAAAATCTGCGATGGCCTGTAACGTTACATCACGAAAATCCAATTCAAGTCTCCTGCACCCGGATATCGGGCTAATCGACGTCTATGATCCGACCGCGTGTAGTGTGGACGATGCGGGGAGTCAAACGTATCTGCGCACGTGCGATTACGGCCACCGCTGGCGCAATGACAACCCAGAGGATCAACGTAACGTACATGGATATGACATATCCAAAATCGTTGATCCCGAGATCATCATTGACACTTCCCAGACCGATCTTGAGTATCCAGGCACTCAGAAAGAATCCCAGCGCGGCGCCGGGCAAAGCTAGAATCGATCGATAAGCCATGAATTACCTCCTCGTGTCTCTAGATCCCACTCTCATGTCCTCACCAGACGGGCGGGCAGAATGCTACCCGCTTGCCCGTAACGGGCACACCGGGGTAATTCATTGACGTCCGATTCACCTGCCGTAAACGCCGGTTCTACGCATCTGCTTGAGGTGCGCAACCTGGCCACAAGGTTTGCTACCGCCGACGGCTACTTACAGGCCGTGGACGGCGTTTCCTTTCACATCGATGAAGGCGAGATACTCGGGCTTGTCGGCGAGTCAGGATGTGGCAAATCGGTGACATCGCTGTCAATAATGCGGCTTATCCCGAATCCCCCGGGCGAGATAACGGACGGCCAGGTGCTGTTTGAAGGCACGGATCTACAGCAGATATCTGAACGGGAGATGCGTCGTGTGCGTGGCGGCAGTATCGGCATGATTTTCCAGGAGCCGATGACGTCATTAAATCCGGTGCTCACCATAGGCAGACAGATCACCGAGGCTTTCGAGATACATCTTGATTTGAAGGGCAAAGCGGCCCGTAACCGGGCGGTCGAAATCCTGAACCGGGTCGGGCTACCGGACCCGGAGAGGAGATTTGACGATTTCCCGCACCAACTGAGTGGCGGCCAACGTCAGCGGGCCATGATCGCTATGGCAATCAGTTGCAACCCACGGCTCCTGATCGCAGACGAGGCGACCACAGCGCTTGATGTGACCATCCAGGCGCAGATCCTGGAGTTACTGCAATCACTGTGTGACGAGTTCAAGATGGCGCTTTTGATCATCACCCACAACCTGGGTGTCGTGGCCCGGTATGCGCAGAGGGTCGCCGTGATGTACGCCGGGAAGATCATCGAATCCGGGACGGCAGACGAGATATATGCGGCTCCGCAGCACCCGTACACGACAGGGCTTCTGGCCTCGGTGCCACGGCTGGACGCTTCGGCGCGCGACCGACTTACGTCCATCTATGGTGAAATACCGGACCTGGCCAACCTGCCTACTGGCTGCGCGTTTGAGCCGAGATGCCAATGGGCGGTGGACCGCTGCCGGGTGGAATCACCCGTTCAGGTACCCGTACGACCGTTCCCGCAGCGCTTAACTGCGGGAACAGATCACCAGGTGGCGTGTTGGGAGTCTGAAAACATCGCCGCTGGAACCGCGTTGGAACGACAACTTTCATGACAACCCCACTGGTAGGGCTCAACTCGGGAGACACGGGGGGAATCGGGTTGGATTCTGAGACGAACACAACGCTCTCCGTGGACGATCTCAAAGTTCACTTCCCCATCAGCTCCGGGTTTTTAATTCGGCGACAGACCGGCGCAGTGAAGGCCGTAGACGGGGTCTCTTTTGACATCGCGCCCGGCGAGACGCTCGGGTTGGTGGGGGAGAGCGGTTCAGGCAAAACGACTACCGGACGGGCGATCCTGCAACTTCAGAGGCCCACTTCTGGCTCGGTTCAATACAGGGGCGTCGAACTCACGGCCATATCCGCAAAGCAGATGCGCCCGTTTCGTTCCGAAATGCAGATCATCTTCCAGGACCCTTACGGTTCATTGAACCCTCGCATGAACGCCGGCAGGATCATCGAGGAACCGTTGACGGTTCACGGACTGGCTGGAGATAAGAATCAGCGTCGGGACAGGGTCGCAGAGCTGCTAGAGCGCGTCGGGATGAACCCGTCGATGATGGAGCGCTATCCACACGAGTTTTCGGGCGGCCAGCGTCAGCGTATCGGCATAGCGAGGGCGTTAGCCGGTGAGCCATCGTTCATCGTCTGCGACGAGCCGGTCTCGGCACTGGACGTTTCGATCCAGGCACAGATCTTGAACCTGCTGACAGACCTGCAGGCCGAGTTCAACATCTCCTACCTTTTCATCGCCCACGATCTATCGGTCGTGCGTCACATCAGCGATCGAGTGGCGGTGATGTACCTCGGCAAGATCATGGAGCTGGCGTCGAGCGAGGACCTTTACAAAAATCCGACACATCCGTACACGCGTGCGTTGATGTCGGCCGTGCCTATCCCGGACCCGGTACTCGAGCGACAGCGTGAACGAATCGTCCTGGCTGGAGACATACCAAGTCCCATAAACCCGCCCTCGGGATGCGTATTTCGGACGCGTTGTCCGATCGCAACCGAAGAGTGCGCAGAGGTGGTCCCGGAGCTAACCGACCGTGGAAACAGGCACCTGGTGGCCTGCATCAAGGTCTAGGCGAGCGACTAGGCCACGATGCCGAAGATCAGTGCGCCGATGAGACTCACCGGCACGAGAACGACGGTCGTCCATTCGACCGGCCGTCGCCACGGCGAGTCATCGCTGAACGAGGATGTTCCCGCGTCGACTCCTCGGCCCATCAGTTCAGCGGACAGAATCAGGGACAGGATTGCATGCGCCACGGCGATCGACAGGGCCAGCATCGAAAACATGACTGCGATCTCCGTGATCTTCTCGCTCTCGCCGAAAAGTATGGCGTCGAACAGTGCAACCGAAACGGCGATCAACGCAGCCGTGGCGGCCCCGAAACGCCACTGAAGGCCAACGGCAACCGTCCAACGCGTCTCCCCCTCCGGCGCTACGCCGCGGAGCGATACCCGTGTGTACAGGTTCCACGTCAGCAGCACCAGAACGAGCAGTGCGTTCCCTATCAGGAATGCGGTCAATGACATTTCTTATTTGCTCCGGGTCGTAACACGGCCCCGCCCATTTTTGGGTTGCGCACGTTAGATGCGATCCCTCACGCGGTTCCCCGGCCGTAGTGTGCCGGACCCCCTAGACGTTAATTTTGACTATTTCTTGCTGTATTTCGCCAGTGACCTGCGGTCCGAGTTCTCCGAGAAACACATCAATTTCAGACCGAATGCCGAATTCTGGCAGATAAATCCCCGGTTCAACCGATACGGCAACGCCGGGAATAAGTTTTCGTGTGTCGTGTGTCTCCCAATCATCCAGATTAACGCCATTGCTGTGGACTTCAAAACCGATGCTATGACCAAGTCGGTGAACAAAGTAGTCCGCGAACCCGGCTTTTTCGATCACATCACGAGCCGTTCGGTCCACTTCCCAACCCTCAAGTTCACGTCCCTGGGTGAATGCATCCTGCATAAAATGCACGGCCGCGTCACGGGCATCGGCGACAGTTCGAAACACCTCTTCGTGTCTGGGAGTTGGCTCGCCGGTGAAACCGGTCCACGTGATATCGCCATAGACCGAGCCCGGCTCGGCGGAAACGGCCCACAGGTCTATCAAAATCAGGCTGTTCTTCCTGACTATGGCAGATGTATCGGGAGCGGGCTCGTAGTGCGGATCAGATGCATGTGCATCCACGGCGACGATAGGACCGTCCGGCGCTACGAGGTCGAGGCGCTCGAATCGGCCCCTGATGAACTCGGCGATGTCGTGTTCGGTCAGCTTCCAGTTGATGTTCTCGCCGATGAATGCGAACGCGTCATGTACGGTACGTACCAGTCCATCCATTGCGACCTGGTGTGACTCACGCTGGGCTGGAGTCCAGCGTTCGGTCGAGTACTGGAGTACATCACCGGAGCTAACGACGTCTACACCAAGTGATCGAACCAACTCCACGGTTCCGGCATCGATCCGGCTCACACGTGGCAGCGCGGCCTCTGGCGAGTATTCCATCGCCACGACCCGACGGCCTGAGAGCATTTCGCCCAGTTCGGAAAGCATCTGGATACGGCTTCCAAAGCGTCGTACCTGGACCTGTACGCCTTCGATCTCTGCAGCCTTAACCTTCGAACTGAATCGGCCGGCATCCACCTCGTGAACCAGTAGAACCGGGTCGCCATCCGACGGGACAAAAAACCAGCAGGGCCGAGTGATGTGGCCGACGTTGCCTATCAGGTTCCAGAGGATTGGATTGGAGCCCCGATAGTCTTCCAGCAGCCAGCCGTCGATTCCGGACTCACTCAGATATTCTCGAGCCCCTGAGAGTGCTTCACCGATAGCCATACTCAGGTGACCCGCGGATCTGGAAATAGCTCGCGTGCCGCCGCTGCCTGTTCCTGTGTGTTCATGTCCAATCGAGCGATCGGGGAGTCGATCGGTAGTCGATTCATGGAGTCTGCGTGCGCCCGGACAATCTCGCGTACTCCCTGACCCTCCTCCGTGATGGCCTCTAGCTCAGCCAGTAGCGAACCATCGAACACTAGCGGATGGCCGCCGTGTCCGTCGAACACCGGTGAACTGATCAGCGTGCCATTCGCTTTGTGTGACTCCAATACCTCACGGATCAACCAGGAGGGCCGGGGTTGATCGACCGCCAGAAGGACAATCGTGTCTACGTCATCCGGCAGGGCGGCGAGGCCGGCCTTGACAGATGTCGTCTTGCCGGACAGATACGCCGTGTTTCTCACAGCGTGAACCTTGCTATCTGTCGAACTGACCGGAAATAGGGATGTAAGGACGGATTCAACGTCCTCAGCACGATTCCCGGTGATGGCGATAACCTTGTCGATGCCACCGTCTATCAGCGCCTCGATCTGGCGTTGAATTAGCGGCGCGCCGAACCAATCAAGCAACGGTTTTGGCGTGCCCATGCGACTAGATTCACCCGCCGCCAACAGAATTGCGCAGATCGACAAAGTTAGATTCCGCTCGTTAGTCGGCGGCCGTTGTGGCCTCTGATCGTGCGTGTTCGGCTGCGATCTGGAGCAACTTCTCGTCCAACTTCATCGGGAGGCCCGTGCCGCCGAGACGGAACATCAGTATCTCCGCCACGATGCTTATGGCGATCTCTTCCGGCGTCCGGGCGGTGATGTCCAGACCACTTGGCGCCCTGAGCTCCCGTACGCGCTCAATCGGTACGCCGCGCCGGATCAACTCTTCGTAGATCATGATCGTCTTGCGTTTACTGCCGAGAAGGGCGACGTAACGTGCAGTAGTACGTGCGGCCGCCTCTAGAGCGGTGTCGTCGTACCGGTGCCCGCGTGTTGCGATCACGATGAATGTGTTGGCGTTTATTGGAAGGTCTGCAATTCCGCTGACGAAGTCCTGTGTCAGGACGATATCAGCTTCCGGGAAGCGTTCTGCGTTGGCGAACTCCGGGCGATCGTCCACAACGAACACCCGCATGCCAACGGAACGTGCGATCGGCGCCAGCGCCTTGGAAACGTGGCCGCCGCCGGCGAGGACCATCGTCGGAGGCGTCGTAAATGCCTCGATGAATATCTCTGCGCCGGTCTCTTCGTCTACCACATACTCCTGCTTGCCCAACGCCATCAGATTGACGGCCTTGCGTACAGATCGTTCATCCAGTCCGGAATCGCCGAGTGTGCCCTCGGTTTCGCCGTTCTCACGGATCAAAATCTTGGCGCCGACGGAGAAATCAGAGGATTCGGGAGCCACCATCAGATTTGCGATGGCGACGGGTGCACCGCCTTCGTACGCGGCCACGACCTCTTCGGCGTAGATCTGGTAGTCCACCGGGCGTCGAATCGGGTCAATCAGGAAATACATCGTCCCGCCGCAGATGAGTCCATCTTCAGCAGCAAGCTCTTCATTGAGCTCGTACGAACGCATCTCCGCGCCACCGCCGCTTTTTAGCAACTGTTGCGCGGCAAACCAGATGTCACCCTCAACACAGCCGCCGCCGAGGGTGCCGACGCCGCTACCGTCATCTCGGACGAGCAGTTTTGCGCCCGGCTTCTGTGGAGTCGATCCGGAGGTCTTAACGACTGTCGCTACGACTACCTGGCGTTCGTCTTTTAGCTGGGAAACGGCTTCCCGAAACACGGGTTCCATATGTGGCCTTTCGAACCGTTAATCGGTTCCAATCTGGCCCGATTACTGTTCCGGGCCGTCATTTGCACGCTACCACAGGGGACACGTGCCAAATTTCGCCAATCTCTGTTTTCGGTCATGGATTGGCCAAAAGAGCGATTTATCGATGCATGTTGGTCTGTTTCACGCCGGTAACGAGGGACGGTGAGGGCGTAACAGCATGCGATCGCCGATTCACCGGCAGGGCGATCATCTGTCATTTCGAAGCCGGCACGCGAGGAATCTCCTGGCTTGAATTCCGCAACGGTCGTCTTGGGCGATGCGCCTATCCGTCATTCTGAGGGGCTTACGACGAAGAATCTCACCGTAGGGTTTTGCCTGCACGACGGATCGACATGCGGCCCGCCGTTCGGGAGATCCTTCGCCTCGGGCTCAGGATGACAGTCATAAAACTCCCCCGCTTGCCGGATGAAAAGCAAAGGGTCGGCAACCGGGCGGAGCAAGCGCGGCCCCTACGTTCGTAAAAACTGCTCCCCGGCGGACTATCCGCGGAGCATCGCCGCGGCGTCTTCGACCGCCATGATGATCTTGTCGTAACCGGTGCATCGGCACAGGTTGCCCGCCAGCCGAGTGCGAATCTCATTCTCTGACGGGTCGGGGTCGCGCTGTAACAGCGCCGTCGTGGAGACGATAAAGCCGGGAGTGCAGAACCCGCACTGGAGCGCACCGTCCTTGATGAAGGCTTCCTGGACCGGGTTGAGCTTGCCCTGGGTGGCGATGCCCTCAATGGTCGTGATTTCGTTCCCGTCCATCTCGGCGACGAGTATCAGGCAGGAGTTGGCCGTGCGTCCGTCGATCATCACCGTGCAGGCGCCACAGTTGCCGTTGCTGCAACCTTCTTTGGTTCCGGTGAGCCGCAGTTGATCCCGCAAGGTTTCCAGCAGAGTCCAACTCGTCTCCACGAGAAGCTCGTGCTGGTCGCCGTTGACCGTCAGGGAGATGTGCTTCATGTGTCGGGTCCTTGGTGCTAATTGTCTATTCAGGGATTAGAGAGGAGTGCTCGGGGCGTTAACTGTTGATCCTGTCTCGACAGATTCCGAGAGTCCGGCGGGTGAGTACCTTTACCAGCTCAAGTCTGTACTCGGCAGAGCCACGCACGTCCGTGATCGGAGTCGCGGCCTCAACGGCCGCTACAGCCGCCTTCTCGATCAGATCGTCGGTCAGTACGTTGCCTTCAAGGACCTCTTCGGCTGCACGGGCGTGGACAGGTGTCGGAGCTACCGAGGCAAGAGCTATGCGCGCTTTCAACACAGTGTTGTCGGACGGATTGATCTGAACAAAGCTGCCTACCCCAACCACGGCGATGTCCATCTCGTTTCGCGGGATGAATCGCAGGTAAGAGCTGGCGCTGTTATCCGGAATAAGCGGGAGGACAAGTTCCACCAGGATCTCGCCTTTCTGGAGGACCGTCTGTCCGGGACCCGCGAAGAAGTCAGAGAGTGCAATCTCCCGTGTGCCGGACTTGCTGGCCACAACGGCCGTCGTCTCATGGGAGAGGAGTGCGGGAATCGTGTCGCCTGATGGGGCGGCGTTACACACGTTTCCGCCGAGCCCTGCCCGGTTCTGGATTTGCCATGAGCCGATGAGTACGGAAGAATCCGCCAGACCTCGGTAATCTGACAACACCGCCGGGAACTCGGCTATGTCCGTTAGATTTCGCGCTGCGCCGATGTGAAGGCCGTCGTCGGTAAGTTCCAGGCGTTGCAGTTCCGGGATTCGCTTCACGTCGACCACCATGTCGGCGTTTCGGCGTCCAGTTTTGAGCTGGTCAACTATGTCGGTCCCACCGACGAGCGCTCGCACCTCGCCATCGGCGGCGAAAAGCTCCAGTGCTTCATTTAACGAGGTAGGTTGGGCAAAATCGAATTCAGGCAACAGTCACTCCGTATCTTGAGCAGTGCCATCGCGGCCGCCTGGATGAATGGATGGGATGCGGTGGATGGTGATCCTCAGGGGCGGAGCCGAGTATATTCCGGGTGTCATGCCGTCACAACTTGAAATCACGAATAGCATTTTCCCCTCACATCTCTGCCACGACGGGATAAGACCAGGCGATGGCTAATGACCACGGACCGGGCGGACAAAACGCCGATGACGCCGCACCACGGAGGCCCTGGTCTCTGGACTCTTGTGGCCTTGAGTTGGTGTCCATGACGATAGGCTTCCTTGAGACCATGCTCGATCGACAGGGACAACCCGATATTGAGTTCGATGGGGTCAGGATGTGGGAAGACTGGACCGCATCGGATCGGCCGGACATCGCTTTCCGGCTGGCTCAACTACGTGCGATGCCGGAACTGCTTCCGTGGTTGATGTACGCAATCGTGAAACGCTCAGATAAGCAGATGGTCGGCACCGTTGGTTTTCACGGCGCTCCCGGCCTGCATTCACTGGGGGATCCGGCGCCGGACGCTCTGGAGATCGGTTATTCCGTATTTCCTCCATTCCGTCGCAACGGTTACGCCGTGGCGGCCTCGAAAGCGTTAATTCAATGGGCGAACACCGACTGCGGAATCACGTACTTCGTGGCATCGATTAGCCACGATAACATCGCCTCTCAGGGCGTCGCCGCGAAGGTCGGGTTCAAGTTCTACCGGGACTTCGACCCGGCTGACCCGGAACGAGAAGACATCTACACGATGCGCCTCGGCCCGGATAAGAATTAGCCCACCCTGTACTTCGCCAGAAACTCCGAGTTAAGCTCCATGCCCAGACCCGGCCGATCCGGAGCGTACACGTAGCCGTCCTTGATCTCCAGCGTGTCCTTGAACACGTTGCCGTGCATGGCATCGAACTTGTCTGCGTAGTACTCAAGGATCAAGCCGTTGGGGATTGCGCAGACGAGGTGAATATGGACCTCTTGCTTCCCGTGCGGAGCGAGATCGAGGTCGTTAGCCTGCGCCAGCGCCGCGATCTTCATGAACTCTGTCACGCCGCCCAGCACCAGCGCGTCCGGCTGGAGGATGTCTACGGAGCGTGCGTTGATCATGTCCCGGAAGCCGTAGCGGGTGTACTCGTTCTCGCCGGCTGCGATCGGGATGCTGGTGGCGCGAGTTATTTCGGCCTGACCGATGTAGTCGTCCGGCTCGACCGGCTCCTCGAACCAGAACAGGTCGTATATCTCCGTCTTTCGTGCGAATTCGATCGCCTGATAGTGCCGATAGGCATTGTTGGCGTCGACCATCAACCGGATGTCTGGCCCAACCGCCTCGCGCGCCACGCGGACTCGTTCCACGTCCTCGTTGATCGAGAGTGCGCCCACCTTCATCTTTACCGCTCGCACGCCGAGATCAACGTTGTGTTCCATCTCCTCCGCCAGCTCTTTGAGCCCCTTGCCTTCCTCGTAATAGCCGCCAGCGACATAGGTGTCGATCTTGTTGGTAAAGCCGCCCAGCAGCTTGTAAAGCGGCATGTTGGCTATCTTGCCCTTGATGTCCCACAGCGCCATGTCTATGCCGCCAAGAACCCGGGTGGTTATGCCTCGACGGCCGACCAGCTTGGGACGCCACATCTCGTGCCAGTGGCGCTCGTTGTCGAGCGGGTCTTTGCCGATCAAAATCTCTTTGAAGTGGTCCACCATGGACACGGTGACTTCAGGAGAAACATGGTCGCCGCCGGCAAGCCCGATGCCCGTAACACCTTCGTCGGTCTCGATGATCACCGGCCGAATTCCAGAGTGCGTGTAGGTGTAGAGGCCGTTCGTGATCGGCTTCTCACGCGGCCAGCTGTAGACCTCCATACGGACATCAGTGATCTTCATGCGAATAGACTCCTCGGGCCGGGTGTTGGGGCAGCGCGATCCGGCGATAACTGCGGAGCCGAGGGAGTCTAGCACCGGTGGCACAGTGTGATATGCCGTCGTGCCTGCTATCGACGGATCACCAGAACACGTGTCCGCCGACGAAGCCGATGCCGAACACGAGGTAGGTGTAAAAAGCTCGTCCCCAATGCCGTTGAGGGAGGATCCAGCCGAAGGTGAACACGATTCCGATCGCCGGCACGATGTAGAGCCACGGCTCCTCGCGCATGATGTCCGTGAATTCACGACGGGTCGTGTTGTCCTGCAACGCCTGGTATGCCGCCGAAAGCCGGTCCGTGAAGGACTCGCCGGGAAAGTAGCTGGTGACCGCCAGGAATGTCACGGCGATGGTGCCCGCCACAAACAGGAGCGAGATAGTCCATCGCTGTAGGCCGGTCGCCATAGCGCAACTCCGAGATCGAACCAGAGACTCATTCGTGACGTTATCAGAGGGTGCCGTGCCGTGCAGTTCGGACCTGCAGGATGTACTTCAGCTCGAATTCATCGCATGCGACGTCCGGTGGGGTTCAGTGGATACCCGGCAGATATAGTTCGAACACTAAAAATTTCAACTTGAACCAGAGGGCGACATGAAAAATTTGTAGTGATCTACCACGCAACTCCAGAGGCCATGGAACAGCCGATGAACATGTCTCAAGAAGACATGAAAAAGGGGATGGATCTGTGGTTCGCCTGGGCAGAGAAGGCCTGAGACGCCCTTGTCGACTTCGGTTCTCCGCTTATGGGCGGACAAAAGCTATCCCCGTCGGGCAGCTCGCCAAGCGATCACGGTGTGATGGGGTATTCGATCCTTCAGGCCGAGGACATGGCAGCGGCGCAGTCCGTGCTGGCGGGACACCCACGCCTGGAATGGGCCGCCGGGTGCGAGCTCGAAGTCCACGAGTCGATGCCGATGCCGTCACCGGAGTAACGGTTTGGCGCTCTTACCACAACGCCATCGGAATCCGACCTCACCGGACGCTCTCCATCAGTTAATCTGAATGGGTCTACCCAAGTGGACCGGCGGATACAGCCGTCATGCCGCCAGTAATCTGGCGACGAGACTGCTCTGCCTGGCTTGAAGTGCGGGTCCGTAGCTCAGTGGTTAGAGCAGTCGGCTCATAACCGATCGGTCGCAGGTTCAATTCCTGCCGGACCCACCATCTTCCTCACACGGTCGGCGCGCCGATGGAATACGCGAGCGACCCGATGACGCCGTTACGTTCGATCTCTCCTCCGATATACGGACCTTTGGCATCCTCCATTTTGAACCGCGCCGACCCGTAGTTCCTCCCGGGTAGAGATCGTTCGACCGATCACATATCCTCACGCCAATAAATACCGAAGATCTCGTCCATGGCAACTTAAGGAGGAACTCATCTTTGACATACGCCGCACGGTTCATTGTTGAGACGCACGCCCACATCTCCAGCCTCTACAACCCGGTCCCGACCAAGAATCGGAACTGGCCGGGCGAATCCGAAGTGTTCGACAACTCGGAGATGTGCATGTACGACATGGGCCGTTACGGGATCG
>JAYGCG010000083.1:0-17042 GCA_046583455.1 Dehalococcoidia bacterium
GTCGGATATCTCCCGGCCAAGCTCAGCGACTCTGCTTGCGATCTGACCGCTCGTGAACAGCACATCATCGACGGACGGCGCGCTGGCGGCGACCAGAGGGCCGTGGCCGTAGTTGCTGAGTAGGCGGTGATAGTCCTTCCGATATAACAGCCTGATGTTGACCTCAGGGTGGAGTTCTTTGAGCCTGCGTACCTTCCCGTTTTTACGCGTAACAAGGCTCTGTCTGAGGGTCGTGAGTTCGATGTAGAGATCGATCTCCGGCAGGTAAAAATCTGGCCGGAACCGCTCGGTTACATGGTCCCCGTCCCACTTGAGATCGAATGAGCGTGGCTCGTACACCCACTCCATCCCGTAAAAGTCGAGGAGCCGGGCAAAGTCGGCCTCGCTTGGGTGTGCGAAGGGAGCCGGCGCTTCCCGGGTCGCCGGGTTTTCTGGGACGTCGTCGGGTTCGTCCCCGTCCGATGATTCCGGGAACTCAGGGTCGCCGGCCGCATCATCTGGATTGCGCCCGTTAGATGGCATGGAGGGCATATTCGGACCGTAATCCACTTTGTGCCTGGGTACTTAACGTCCCACACATCTTGCGTCACGGCGGGGAAACGGTTGATCCCCGGGCGACCGCCGTCGGATTACTCCGTCCAGTTCAGGATCACCTTGCCGGACTCACCGGACGCCATCGTCTCGAACGCCTTCTCGTACTCCGTGTAGTGGAAACGATGCGTAATCAGCGGCGATATATCGAGGCCGCTCTGGACCAGCGCCGTCATCTTGTACCAGGTTTCATACATCTCACGGCCGTAGATGCCCTTGATCGTCAGCCCTTTGAAGATCACGTCGTCCCACGAGACGGCCGCCTCCCGGTTCTGGATGCCGAGCAGCGATATCTTCCCGCCGTGCGCCATGTTGGACATCATGTCGTTCACGGCCTGAGGGTTGCCGGACATCTCTAGCTCGATGTCGAATCCCTCGGCCATCCCCAGCTCTGACTGCGCCCCGGCGATTGTCCCGCTCCTCACGTCCAGCGCGACCGTTGCGCCACAGTTCTTCGCCAGCGATAGCCGATACGAGTTGAGGTCCGTTATGACGACGTGCCGCGCGTCGGCGTGGCGGGCGACCATCACCGACATGATGCCGATTGGTCCCGCCCCGGTGACCAGAACGTCCTCGCCAAGAAGATCCCACGATAGGGCCGCGTAGACGGCGTTACCCAGCGGATCGAACAGCGTCAGTATCTCGGGCGAGATGGCCGGGTCTGCACGCCACACGTTGGTGATCGGGATGGCCACGAACTCGGCGAACGCACCGTCACGGTTCACCCCGACGCCGCTTGTGGCGTTGCACAGGTGTCGACGGCCGGCCATGCAGTTTCGGCAGCGGCCGCACACGATGTGCCCCTCGCCGGAGACCAGGTCTCCGACCTTCAGGTCCGTGACGTTGCTGCCGTAAGCCTCGACAACCCCGGCGAACTCGTGGCCGATGGTCCGTGGTGTTTTGATCGTCTCTTTCGCCCAGTCGTCCCACTCATAAATGTGGACGTCAGTGCCGCAGATTGAGGGTTTCTGGACGCGGATCAGGACGTCGTTGATACCGATCTCCGGGACCGGGATGTCGATCAGTGAGAGACCGGGTGCGGCTTCGGTTTTGACGATGGCTTTCATTGGTCCGGTTTTACTGAGCGCTTTGTGCTGTTGGGCCCGGAGGACACTTGCTGTGGTTCAAGTATCACTCGTTTTGCTCCACGATTCTGTTTGGAGCCTGCCATTTTTCTGCGATGACATCGCAGACCCGTTTACACTGCCGGTATGTCAGGCGAACCACACTTCACTCCCGCCCTCTTCGATTTCTTCGGCGAGCTGGCGCTGAATAACGATCGCAACTGGTTCAACGAGAACCGGGAACGATACCATCGGGATGTGCGCGATCCCATCTTGAAGTTCGTCGCAGACTTTGCGCCGCGCCTGTCCGGGGTCAGCCTGTTTTTCCTGGCAGACCCGAGGCCGTCCGGCGGATCAATGTTTCGCATTCACCGCGATGTCCGGTTCTCAAAGGATAAGAGTCCGTACAAGACAAACGCCGGCATCCAGTTCCGGCATGAACAGGCGGGGGACGCCCACGCGCCGGGGTTCTACCTCCACCTTGAGCCGGGCGGGTCCGGCGCAGCGGCGGGAATGTGGAAGCCGGGACGCGATGAACTGGCGAAGGTGCGCGGGGCGATCGCAGTAAGCTCGTCAAAGTGGCGTGACTCCACCTCCGGCGACGATTTCAAACGTCGATGGGAGATCACCGGGGAGTCGCTAGTCCGAGCGCCGAGAGGTTTCGACCCCGAACACCCGGCGATCGACGAGATCAAGCGCAAGGACTTCATCGCCTGGGCGACGTTCACGGACGAGGAGATCTGCTCCCCGGACTTCATCGACGAGTACACAGAAGCCTGCTACGGCGTAACGCCGATGGTGGAGTATCTGTCGAAGACGATTGGGTTGAGTTTCTGACTGTCTGCGGGAAGATGTTCGGATGGACGGAGAGCCGGGAGATTCTTCGCTTCCGGCTCAGAATGACAGAGTTGCCTTCTCGCACAAAATAACCGTGTTGCAAACAGACCGCCACACTGCAATTGACTATTAGAACGTTTGTTCTAATATGTTCTAAGCGGTGGCGTATGGCGCCCCGCTCTAAGCAACTCTGGGGGCGGAGTGACTGCACAGCAGGAGAACAAACGACAGGGGCAAGACGGCGGCAAGGCGCTCATCGGGACCCAGGGGTGGACCGGGCCTGACTGGCGTCGATTGGCCTATCCAAAGAGTCTTTCAACTTCCGGGAGGCTGTCCTGGTATGCGCGCGTCTTCGATGCTGTAGAGGTCAATAGCACCTTCTACGGCATCCCTTCACACGCGACCGTGCGCACGTGGCGCGGGTCGGTGCCACGAGGCTTCACATTCACGGTGAAGATGCCGCGGCTGGTCACGCACGAGTCTGATCTGACGAATTCCGCCCCAGAACTGACCTCTTTCCTATGCGCCGTGCGCGAGCTTGGAGATTCGCTCGGCGCGGTGCTTATCCAGCTCCCGCCGTGGTTCGGGCCCGACCGGCTGCCGGAGCTCTCACGATTTCTATCCAGTCTCCCGGTGGACGAGATGCGCTTCTTCCTGGAGGTGCGCTCCTCTGATCTGTACGGTTCTGGCCTCTTTGAGTCGCTAGAGAGCGCCGGTGTGGGCACGGTGACGACGAATCTTTTCGCGCAGCCGGGGGAGATATCAATGTCTCACTTCCATCAGGCCCGGTCGGCCGGGTACATCCGCTGGCTGGGGTCGCGCAAGGGATTCAAGAGCAAGAACCCTGACATAGAGACCTTCAAGCGAGACGCAGCGCTATGGGCATCTGCCATCCGATCGCAGGTCGAATCCGGAGCCACAGTGTTCGGATTCTTCTCCGGCGACTATCTCGGTACCGGGCTGCTGCCCGCGGCCTACCTCTCCGAGCAACTGGGGCAGCCGGTCGATCTCCCGTTACGCCCGTCTGCCGTCCCGCTCATGCAGACGGCGCTTATCGACGCCGGGTACCCGCGTGTATATCCGCCGTTTTCGCCCTGGCGCTCACCCACCTCTGATGATGAAGCGGCAGCACAAGGGTGGCTTCTCTAATGCCGACGCTCAACGGAAAACGCGCCGCGGTCGCATGCGTCCAGATCCCCAACTTTATGTGGCAGGTGGAGTTGATCAGGCGGCCTGAACTGGTCGATCGTCCGGCAATCATCGTTGGCGAAAACGGGGCGAACGCCGGCAAGGGTGCGCAGTCGGTACTCGACTGGTCGCCCGAGCTTGGCCCAAAGATGAGCAGGGGCATGCCGCTCAGCGAGGCGCTGGCTATCGCACGCAAGGATGTGCTTCTGCTGGAGCCGGACATGCCGCTGTACCGGCGCACATTCGGCGAGGTTCTGGTCGGGCTCGAGGCGCGCTGTCCCGACGTGGAGCCGGACACCGAAAGCGCCGACAGTTACGGGCTCGGTCACGCATACATCGGCATCTGGGGGCTGGACCGGCTGTACGGGGACGATGCCCATGTAGTCCGGGCGCTGTCAAACGCCGTGAGCCAGTTCGACGCCCGTATCGGTGTTGGCGAAAACAAGTGGCTGGCGTTCGTCGCAGCATCGGCCAGTTCATCGGGGCGAGGGCTCAAAATAACGGGCGAGCCGGGCCGGTTCTTGGCGAAGCTTCCGGTCGAGCTGTTGCCTGTGGATTTCAAACTGACCACACGACTTCACGGGTTCGGCCTGCACACGATGGGAGACATCGCAGCGCTGCCGCCGGGCGCAATGCAGGCTCAGTTCGGTAACGACGGAACGCTGGTGTCAGATCTGTCGAACGGCATCGACCATCGGCCTCTCGTGGCGCGTCGGACGGAAGAGGCTGTTTCGGAATACCTGGAGTTCCCCGATGCCACGGTAAGCATGGCGGCGATCCTCCCGGCGATCGAGAGCCTCCTGTCCCGTGCGTACGCCCGCCCACAACTCGCGCGCCGATACGCACGTGAAGCAAAGCTGGAGGCGAGTGTGTTGCGTCGGCCGCCGTGGACGATGCGGGTGGCGTTCAAGGAGCCTGCCGGGTCCCGGACGAAGGCTTTGTTTTCTATTAAATCTAAGCTGGATGACCTGGCGCTGCCGGGGCCGATCGAGGATATGCGCCTGACGCTCTCCGGGCTGACGGGCGAGGCCGGTCGGCAGGAGTCGCTATGGACGGAGGTCCGGCGAGATCAGAAGTTGCAGGAAGCGGTGAGTCAACTAGAGGCACGGCTGGGCACAACGCCGCCGGTCTATCAGGTAAGGGAGTTAGAGCCATGGTCCCGAATCCCGGAACGAAGGCACGCGCTAGTGCAATTAAGCCCTTAAACGCCCCGGCTCCGGTGACGGTGAACGCAGACGAGCGCGGGATGCCGATGTCGGTCTCTGCCGGGGGCAAGGTGAATCAGGTGGTCGCTATCGAGGACATGTGGAAGATCAACGACGAGTGGTGGCGGGGACCGGGGAAGGAGATAGAGCGGGTGTATTTCCACGCCCGTTTATCCGACGGGCGCCCGATAACGCTCTTCCACGATCTGGCGGTCGATGGCTGGTTCCGACAGTGAGGGGGCGCGATATCCCGCCGATCATAGAGCGCATCAAGATGCGCTCCTAACCCCTCGCCCTTGATGTCCGTGGGCCTCTCTCGCAAGGGGAGAGGGAGCAAGTTCGAGACCCACAACGACAACGCTAAACAAGAACCTGCAACCACGTTATGTGATGCCTAAACACCGAACCGAGTGACGAGATGTTTAAACCCAGAAGAGCAACCCACTTTGCTCCCTCTCCCCAGCGCGGGAGAGGGTCGGGGTGAGGGGGTGCCGCCGCAGGCGGTTACAAAGCACACATGGTCAATAGAGCAAGAGCGTTAAGACGCAGGTCCACTGCTGCTGAAGAGTGGCTGCGGTACTCAGAGGTCACCGGCTGGAAGGCGCCAAGTTCCGACGTCAGCACCCGATGGGGGCGTATGTAGTCGACTTCTTTTGTTCCGACGCAGGACTGATCATCGAACTGGATGGAAGTGGACATCACGACCGTATCGAAGAGGACGCAAAGCGCACGTCTTTCTTTCAGGACACTGGGAATCGGGTGATTCGTATCTGGAACAACGATGTAACTGAGAACCCGGAAGGTGTAATTGAGTGCATTCTCGCTGCGCTTGATACCCCTCACCCCGGCCCTCTCCCGCAAGGGGAGAGGGGGCAAGCTAGCGAGATACACAGCATTGACTCGCATCGCAATAGGGCCTTTGAGTTACGTGCGGCGATGGAATGCACAGCGTTAATCCAAACAAGATCATCCACCACGCGACAAAACCTCAAAACACTGGAACAAGCAAGCAAGTTTGCTCCCTCTCCCCGGCGCGGGAGAGGGTCGGGGTGAGGGGGTGCCGCCGCAGGCGGCCCAACACTTAAATGCCGAGACGTACGAAGGAACATAGGAGTCTGGCCGGGGGTTATCGCGATCTGGATATCGCGCCGGGCGGGCCGCGTGATGCGGCTGAGATTGCTGAGGGGATTGGTTCGAGGTCTGTTGATAGTTCTCCGCGGTTGGAGAAACGGCGTACTTCTAGCGTTCGTGCTCGTGAGGCGCGGGCGCGTGTTGAGGAAGACGCTACTTCTCACTTGCCCCTGGTTCATCTGGCCTCTCCCCTCCGCGGGAGAAGCGGCAAAACGGCCTATGCCGAGCTGCATTGCCACTCCAACTACTCGTTCAAAGAAGGCGCTTCCCACACATCGGAGCTGCTGATCGAGGCTCAGGCGCTTGGCATGAGCGCGCTCGCCATTACGGACCACGACAACCTGTGCGGGGTGATGGAGTTTGCCCAGGCAGCGAAGGGCGTCGGGATCAAGCCGATCATCGGGGTCGAAATCACACTGGTGAGCGGCCACCACCTGACCCTCTTAGCGGAGAACGCAGAGGGCTACAAAAACATCTGCGAGCTCACCACTCGGGCGCACATGGACCCACCCGAGCGGCCCGGCCCGAATGGTGTCCTTCCGGCGCTCGATCCCTCACTGCTCAAAGACCACGCAAGCGGGGTGATCTGCCTTTCCGGCTGTCGTCACGGCGAGATCTCGGAACTCGTACTTGTGGGAAGGCTGGGCGAGGCCCGGCGACTGGCCGCTCAGTACCGGGACTGGTTCGGCGCGGACAACTTCTTTCTTGAATTGCAGCAAAACCTGGTGCTCGACGACACCGAGCGTAACCGGCTCATGGCGGGCATCGGCTCGGACCTCGGCATCCCCATCGTCGCCACCAACAACGCCCACTACCACCTCCGTGAGCGTAGCCACCTGAACGACGTCCTGGTCGCCATCCAGCACAACAAATCGCTGGAAGAAACGCACCGGGAGCGGCGCGCCAACGACCAGTTTTACCTGAAACCGCCTGACGAGATGGCATCGTTGTTCGCCGCGTACCCGGAGGCGATCGAGAACACGGTCCGCATAGCCGACAGGTGCGATTTCGACCTCACATCGGCAAAAGTGTACGACTTCCCGGACTACGACGTGCCGGAGGGCCACACCCAGACAAGCTGGCTCCGCAAGCTGTGCGAAGAGGCCGCCGTCCGCAAGTACGGCGAGATCAACGGTCCAATCCGGGAGCGGCTGGATGAGGAGATGGCGCTGCTGGAGAAGCACAACATGGCCGGGTTCGTGCTCCAGTACTACGACATCATCAGGATCGCCCGCGAGGTCCAGGAAGACCTCGGCCTCGTTGAACCCGGGCTACCGCTTGAAGAAAACCCGCCCGGGCGTGGGCGCGGATCCTCGGTTGCGATGCTCGTCGGCTATCTGATCGGCCTCTCGCACATCGACCCGTTGGAGTTCGGGTTGACGCTGGACCGCTTCATGCCGGACGCCGAGATGGACGGCCCGCCCGACATCGATCTGGACTTCCCGCGCGACATCCGGGAGAAGCTGATCCTGCGCGTCCATGAGCGCTGGGGCAACGACCGCGCCGTGCTCACCGGCATGATCTCCACCTACCGAATCAAGGGCGCCATCCGCGACATTGGCAAGGCCCTCGGGCTACCCGAGGATGATCTGGACAAGCTCACCAAGCGGGTCGACGGTCACGCCGGCGTGAAGGACCTTCCGGCGGAGATGCACTCGCTTCCGGAGTACCGGGGGCGAGTGCATCTGCCGCTATGGCAGGACCTTGTTCGACTCGCCCTCCAGCTCGGCGGCTTCCCGAAGTATCTGGCGCAGCACCCGGGTGGCATGATCCTCTCGGCACGTCCGCTCTCGGAGACGGTGCCCCTCCAGCGCAGCGCCATCGACGGTCGGTACATCTGCCAGTGGGACAAGGACAGCGCAGACGACGCCGGATTTGTGAAGATCGACTTCCTGGCGCTGGGCGCGCTGTCGCAGATGAACGAGGCGCTCAGGTTGATCGAGCAGCGCACGGAGGAGCGTATCGACCTGTCGCGCATCGATTTCGAGGACCCGAAGGTGTACGCCATGCTGCACAGAGCAGATACCGTCGGCGTATTCCAGGTGGAGTCGGCCGCACAGATGCAGACGATCCCACGGATCCGACCGAAGAACCTGTTCGAGATGGCATGGGAGGTCGGGGCCGTCCGCCCCGGCGTCGGCGTCAACGACGGCGTATCGATGCTGATCTGGCGGCACAACGGCAAAGAGCCGGGCTGGCAATACGACCACCCGCTCGAGAAGGCGGCGCTTGAGCGCACATACGGCGTGCCACTCTACCAGGATCAGCTGATGGAGTTAGCGGTCCACGTCGCCGGGTTCACGCCGGCTGAGGGAGACCGGATGCGCCGTGCCTTCGGTCGGCGAAACCGGCACGAGTTGATCCCGATCTGGCGCGAGAAGTTCATGACCGGAGCACTTGCCAATGGCGTGCCTCCTGAGGCCGCTGAAAAGATCTTCGGCAAGTTCCACGGGGAGTTCCAGTTCCCGGAGGCGCACGCCTTCGCCTTCGGCGTCACCGCCTACCAGATGTCCTGGATGAAGCGTTACTACCCGCTGGAGTTCTTCGTGGGGCTGTTCAACCAGCAGCCGATGGGCTTCTACAACCTGGAGACGCTGAAGGAGGACGCGAAGCGCCACGGCGTGCAGGTCTTGAACCCGGACGTAAACCGCAGCGGGAAGCTGTCGGTGATCGACGATGAACGTTTGCGGCTTGGGTTTGCGCACGTGGCGACCGTGCGCTCTGCGACGGCCGATCAGGTGCTGGCGGAGCGCGAGGCGAACGGGCCGTTTACCTCTGTCTCGGACTTCATGACGCGCACCGGTGTGCGGCACGGGCCGCTGGACAAGCTGGTGGATGCCGGGACGTTTGATTCGCTGACGTCGCCCAGCGTGAAAACAAAGGCTCCCGCGCTGGTCGGAGTGCTTGAGGTGCCGGGGCCTGTGCCCCTGCCGTCGAGTCCCGCCACCGGCACGATCGTCCGGGAGCAGCGGACCGTCTGGACTCCCACCGACGAGAACCGGCGTGAGACAAAGTGGGAGGTGGGGCTGCGATATCAACCTGTCGGACGCCAGCTCGCCTTCGAGTTGCCGGTTGAGCAGGACATGGTGGCGCTGCCGGAGGCGTCCGAGTGGGACGTGATGAAGGGCGAGTACAACACGCTCGGGCTGTACCCACGCGCACACCTGATGGAGAAGCTGAGGCCGCACCTGCCGTCGGACCTGGTGCGAAGCGCCGATATTCGTGATCTCAAGGACGGAACGCCGATACGTGTGGCAGGGGTAGTGATCCGTCGCCAGCGGCCGCTCGCCAAGGCGGTATTCATCACGCTTGAGGACGAGACAGGTCACGCGCCTCTGGTGATATGGCCGGATGTGTATGACCGGGTTAAGCGAGTGGCACGCGAGCCGATTCTGCTGTGCAGCGGCGTGGTGTCGCATCGCGAGGGGACGCTGAACGTGGTGGTGCGCACAATTCAGCCGGTACCGACGGATGTCAGCATGCTGAAGTCGAAAGACTGGGGGTAGGGCTGGTCGATAACGGCGAGAACGCATAGGGGCGGGCAGCGGCCCGCCCAAGGGCGGATCGCTATCCGCCCGTACGGTGCAATGACCAACACAGAGGTAGCCATGCAATGCAGCTCACCTTCGTCACCCAACCGTCATCCTGAACTCGATTCAGGATCCGCTTGTGTTCGCATCCAGCCCGACTCCGACTCGACGTACATTCATCAATCACCTCGCTCATCTGACGGAGCTGCCCCTATAGTGTCCGATCCTGAATCAAGTTCAGGATGACAGGTACCTGGTCGATATGGGCTTAATGGCCGATATGACGAGTGATGCAAAGACACACCCTACTCGTCGTACTTTTCTACGCCGCCTTCGTAGTGGGACTCGCCCATCTGGCGCTGAATCTCGTATATCGAGCCTAGTTTGGCGGGCTTTGGTTCCGGGAATATGACCGGTACATTCTCAAGCCGGGCCTCGTTGGTGGATTCACCACGGACCATCCGTTCATTCCATGCGTCCCAGTCCGGAATGCCGGTGAGTGGGAAGGCGTCCGCCGCCATGTAGCCCTGCAGCAGCAAACGGCGCGGTCGGGTCGACAGGTTCGGGGCTGATCCGTGCAGCAATCGTACGTGGTGGAGGGAGATGCCGCCGGCCTTCAGCAGAAACGGCGTTGCGTCTTCGATATCGAACTGATCGCGTGAGACGGCTCCCACGAACACGCCGTTTTCGTCGTGGCTCAGCGCAGGACCACGGTGTGAGCCGGACAGCCCCACAAGCGCGCCGTTCTCCAGCTCCATATCGTCGAGCGGGATACCGACCTCCAAGATGTCGTCGTTCGTGTGCGGGTAGAACGCCCAGTCGGTGTGCCACTCCACCTGGCTACCGCCCTCCGGGCTCTTCATGTTGAGCTTGGAACCGATGGTTCGGATGTTGGGGCCAAGGAACGACTCGACCA
This sequence comes from Dehalococcoidia bacterium, assembly GCA_046583455.1. Taxonomy (GTDB): domain Bacteria; phylum Chloroflexota; class Dehalococcoidia; order Lucifugimonadales; family Lucifugimonadaceae. The sequence continues at coordinate 10,463 of JAYGCG010000083.1, forward strand.
CGTCCAGAATTACGCACTCCTCAACATCCGGGCGAACACTTCGTGATGCTTTTGCGGTTCTTTAAGTCGACGTAACTTCGGGTTCTCGGGAGTATGCCCGGGCTCGAGGTCAAACTTGTCGGTGTGCTCGGTGACGGAGCGTGATTCCTCAACGAACTCGTCGGCCACCCGGCGCAGTTCTTCCAGGTCGCTCATCGGTAGAACGTCATCAACCGTGATGAAGCCGTTCTTGTTGTAGAAGTCGACCTGTTCCTGAGTGACCATCGGTACGAGTCCCATCGAATGCCGCGAAATGCGGCGCCGGAGATTGCAGCTAGGGGGTCCGGGGATCATGTGTGCGCGAGGGCGGCGGGTCAAGGTTCTTCGAAATCCTCAGGACTCCTGACGCTTCGGGACTACGAGAGTCCAACGAATCAGCGAGTTTCAGGAGTTGGCGGGCCGTAGACTATCGGTTTGCCATTCCCAAACTAACTTCGTTCAGCTGCGCAGGCTGATCCGGTCACATACATGCCAATCACCTACCGCCCGATCACCCTGGACGAATTCGACCAGTTCGACTTCGCTATGATGCGAGGTTTCTCCGCACACCCGGAATCTAACCCATGGTTTAAGGATTTCGCGAGGCGGTCGTTCGAGCCGGAGCAGAGCGTAGTCGCGTTTGACGGCGACCAGATGGTCGGCACGTCAAGCTCCTTCACGTTCGAGATTTCGGTCCCCGGGGCGAACACACTTCCGGTCGGCGGTATCACCGAGGTCACGGTGTCTCCCACGCACAGGAGGCGTGGAATCCTTACCGAGATGATGCGGCGCCAGCTCGACGCCCACCACGAGCGAGAGATACCGCTGGCGGTTCTCTGGTCGTCTGAATCGGTGATCTACGGCCGGTACGGGTACGGCATGGCCGTAACGCACGAGCATCGCGAGATCGACCTCCGACACACGTCATTCACCCACGGTCCTGATATCCGGGGGCAGGTGAGATTTGTGGATAAAGACGCCGCCCAGGAGGTATTCGCGCCGATCCTTGATCGTGTCTGGCGAGACTATCCCGCGATGATCCGACGTGACGATCTCGCGTGGGAAGCGGCGATCACGGACCCGGACGGTCTCCGAAGCAGAGCGCCAGAGCTTTTCTACGCCGTATACGAGGTCGACGGGGTCGCTACCGGGTACGTGATGTACCGAATTCGGCACAGTGTGACCGCCGGCGATTCAACAAACAGCGTCCAGATCCACGAACTGGTCGCGTCCGATGACGAGGCCACGGCAGCACTCTGGCGTTTTTGTTTTGATATCGACCTCGCATCCACGCTCACCGTTGGCCACGGCGCGGCCACAGACGATGGCCTGCCGTGGATGCTGTCTGATCCGCGACGGCTCAAACGCAGTTCATACGACGGACTGTGGTTGAGGCTGATCGACGTGCCTGCGGCGCTGTCGGCCCGAACTTATTCAGAAGAGGGTTCGCTAGTTATCCGGGTGGAGGACTCGTTCTGTAGATGGAACGACGGCAACTGGCGGATCGATGGTGGTCCGCAAGGCGCTGAATGCACGTCAACCAACGAGCAACCTGACATTTCCATGTCTGCGGACGATCTTGCGTCCGTCTACATGGGCGGGTCTCGGCCATCTGAACTGGCGCGCGCCGATCGAGTTGTCGAGAACAGCACGGGTGCGCTTGCTCGAGCAGACCGAATGTTCATGGCGGCGCGCAAGCCCTGGAACCTGGTGGACTTTTAATCAGGGTAACGCTCCCGATTCAGCTTTTGTCCCGTGGACCCAACGGACCTCATGTCGCCAGAGTGTCCCGAAGCCTCAAACGGCGGACACCGACGCGCTCGATGTCAGGCGACATTCATGTTCTCTTTTTGGGTCGGAATTCTAAAGGGCCACTCTGCTTTGTGATTTTGTGATGCCCATTGTCATGTAATGATGCCGCCGGGCGGACAGCTGTTCCATTCGCACGCGGATCCGATATCCGGGAACCTGACTGAGATGCGAATTGTCGTAAAAACTTGAAAGTTCCTTGACATTGCGCGCGTAAAACATCGGTGTAGCGATGTAATAACGGCGGGTATATACCCGGTCAGGGAGTTTCAACGGATGCGACGTCGATGGATTTTGAGCCTTGTCGTGGCCCTTGGCGCAGTAGGCGTAGTGGTCGGTGCGACCGCTGTTTCGGCAGATTTCCGGAGCAGTGTGCGCGGGGGCGAGGTACTCGATAGGGTCGCCTCGATACTCGGCTTGGACAGGTCCGAGCTTGACGATGCGTTCTCGCAGGCCCGATCTGAACTCAAGGACGAGAAACAGGCCGAGGCGCTCGCCGCGTTCGTCGAGAACGGCACTCTTACCGAAGACGAAGCTCTCGAAATCGGCATCTGGCTTGACCAGCGGCCCGAGGCGCTTGACGGCATCAAGCCGGAGAAACGCAGTGTATTCACGTTCAACGGCGGAAGCCTGAGTCACACGGCTCCAGGCTTGATACTGGATATCCCATCGTTCAGTCCAGAACACCTGACTCGACTGGTCGATGCCGAGCAGATTTCTCAGGAAGACGCAGACGCCATTCAAACCTGGCTCGACGCACGTCCTGAGTCGATCGATAAACTGATACCGGACCCCATACGAACATTTGAGGGGATCGCGCCGTTTGGTGATGGCACAACGCCCTTCAACGGCGGGTTCTTCCGATTTGGCGGAGAACTTGATCTGGATGGACTTCGTGAACAACTGGAAGGGCTCGACTTTGACGAGCTTCGGGAGCGACTGGAAGAAGCCAGGGGAGACCTTCCAGAATTTGATGGCGAGATCCCAGATTTCCGCAGGTTTGAACTTCCGGAGGACGGATTCTTCCAGTTTGACGGAGATGGCTTTGAGTTTGAATTCAGGGGCAATGGCCCCGGATTCTTCTTCCGAGGAGGAACCAACGGCGACGGGCAAGAGGGATTACGCGGCTTCAGGGGCTTCGGCTTTTCTGAAGGATTCCCACGTTTCCACGATTTCACGCCCGAGTCACCAGCCTCGACGAACGATCCCGAGCCGGTCAACCTGTAGGCTCGGTAAGTCTGGCGAAGAGGGTTTTCGATATGGCACAGGCGCACACGCTTATGGATAACTCCAATCCATCCACCAGTTCACAGAGGCCGATCCTCATAGTCGAGGACGATCCCGACACGGTCCGACTCATTCGGCTCTACCTGGAGCGTGACGGCCACAGCGTGATCGAAGCCGGAGACGGCATCGATGGACTACACATGGCCCTGACCGAATCCCCACGGCTTGTCGTGCTGGACATGATGCTGCCCGGGATGGACGGACTCGCTGTATGCGAAAAACTCCGTGCGGAGTCTGACGTGCCGATCATCATGCTGACCGCCCGTGTAGACGAGTCAGACCGCCTGACCGGCCTCGACAGCGGCGCCGACGATTACATCACAAAGCCGTTCTCCCCCCGGGAGCTTGCGGCCAGGATTCGGGCCGTCCTCAGACGCACATCGCCAAAAGAGGACGCCGAAGACGGCCAGGAGATCCAGAGATTTGGTCCAATCGAACTGGATTTGCGGGCGGGCTCTGTGAAGGTGAATGGGGAGATGCTCCGTTTCACCGCGACCGAGATGCGCTTGCTTTCATATCTGATGGTCAACGGCGGCCAGATATTGTCGAGAGACAGCATCATAGAGAAGGTCCTCGGTTACGACTACGACGGGATGGATCGCACCGTGGACACCCATATTTCAAACATCCGCAGGAAGTTAGAAAAGTCCGCCGGACGGCGGTTTGTCCACACCGTTTATGGGATGGGTTACAGATTTGGTGATGCCTAGCTGGGCACGGTCCCTCCAATTCAGGCTGACGCTGGGATTCACATTGATCCTGGGTGGCGCCCTGCTGTCCGTAAGCGCGTTCGCGTATGCGACTACCGAGCGGAAGATCGACGCCTTCAGCGCAGAGATCTCCATCGCACGAGCGGAACGGCTGGATCAGGTTGTGTCAGAGGCGTACACGAAGAACGACGGTTGGGAGGGCATTCAGGACGCGCTCGAACAGGTGTCCCGGCTATACGACTGGCGGATCGTTATCGAAGACCAGAGCGGTCTTATCGTCGGCGACTCCCATTCCGCCTTCACCCGGAGTCCACTCCTGTCCCAGGTGTTCTTCCAACGACCACTGGTCGTTGGCGGGGTCCAGATGGGTAATTTCTACATAGAGACCGGCGAGGGGTTTGTGGCCCCTCCGGGATCGCGCGCGTCCATCATTCGTGAGTTGACTCGAGATACCGAGCGACAGGCCGACTTCGCACGCGACAAAAAGACGGACGGTCAGGGCGAAGCCGCCCAGATCTCACCATCTCAGCCACAGACCCAAATCGCAGCCGAGCCGCAACTCTCTGAACTGGCTTCATCATTTAATCGATCTCTGCTCTGGTCCGGACTCGCCGCCGCTGCGGCGGGAATCGGCATGGTGACATTCACCACCCGCCGCGCTCTCGCACCTGTACATGTCTTGAGTGTCGCAGCTTCAGAAGTCGCCCGTGGCGATCTTTCACAGCGTGTAGATGCGAAGCCGGGGAGCGAGCTAGGGGACCTGGGAATCGCATTCAACAACATGGCCGGTGCATTGGAAGACGCTGAGTCCGAGCGCCGAAGGCTTGTCGCGGACATCGCGCATGAACTGCGAAGCCCGCTGACCAACATCCAGGGCTATCTTGAGGCGATCAAAGACGGGATTCTGGAGGCCGACGAGAGCACAATCGACACGATCTACTCGCAGACAAAGCACCTCGGCGCACTTGTAGAAGATCTGCGTTTGCTGGCGCTTGTCGAGGCGGGAAGTCTGCGCCTTGAACTGACAGACGCAGACATTTCCGAGCTGGTCAGCGATGCCGCAGAAGCGTTCCGGCCACGCGCTGTCGATCGTTCAATCGTATTGGAAGTTACGGTCTCTGACGGCATGCCCGGCGCACGGCTTGACCCGACACGCATCAGGCAGGTGGTGTCCAACCTGATCGAGAACGCGATCACGCACACGCCTAATGGCGGACGCGTTGTCGTCAACGTGAGTCCTGCTACACACGCAGGCGCGGCCGTCATCTCCGTGTCGGACACCGGAACCGGCATATCGCCAGAGGACCTCCCGCACGTTTTCGACCGTTTCTACCGGGTCGACCCATCACGTAATCGCGTGACCGGCGGGGCCGGACTGGGACTCACTATCGTGAAACGGCTTGTTGAGGTGCACGGCGGACGGGTGGACGTTACCAGCGTCTTCGGCTCTGGAACCACCTTCACGGTCCAGATCCCGTTCGCCGGACCCGAATCAGACGCGTAACGGTCTGGCCTCCCGGACGCCCCGGCCGGACACCCAGGAATGATTGACACGCCCGCCACTTCAAAGTAGGTTCGGCCGGCCGCGTATATAAGCCGCGCAATCATCTACGGGAGTGATAAATGGCAGGCGACCTCAGCAACATCATCGAGGCCGGCTCAGAATTTGAGCAGATGGCGACCGGTTTCGTGTTCACAGAGGGTCCTGTCTGGGACTCTGGCTACCTCTACTTCGTCGATATTCGCACGAACCTGTTATTGCGAATGAAGCCGGGCGAAGAACCTGAGGTTGTCCGCAGGGAGACGGGTTCAGGCGACGGCCTGACCTTTGACCACGACGGCAACTTGCTGATGTGCGAGGGCAGTCATCGCCGCCTGACACGGACCAACAAGGATACCGGTCGGATCGAAATCATCGCTGAACGATGGAACAAGCTCCGGCTCAACTCGCCGAACGATGTGATCGCTCGACCTGACGGCACGGTCTATTTCACCGACCCGCCGTGGGCCGTCAAGCCGGAAAACCGCCAGTTGGACTTTGCAGGTGTGTACCGAATATCGCCGGACGGCGAGGTTCACATGGAGGCTGACGATAACGAGACTCCCAACGGGCTCGCTATGTCCCCGGATGGCAGCAAGCTGTATGTGTCAAACACCCGGTCTGAGCCGTACATGAATGTGTACGAGGTGAAATCTGACGGTTCCCTGGGCAAGGGCGAGCGGTTCGCAGACATTCCCTACGGACCAAATGGACCGGTGGACGGAGTGCCGGACGGCGTCAAGGTCGACGAATCCGGCAATGTCTTTTGCACGGGCGCAGGCGGCGGCTGGGTGTTCTCTTCAGATGGCATAAAGATCGGCGTAATTGAAGCGCCCGAATTGCCGGCAAACCTGGGCTTCATCGGCGACAACCGGAAGACTCTGGTGTTCACGTCCCGGACCTCTGTCTACAGCATCCGAGTCCAGACCCCGGGAATGCCGGTCGTCTACTGATGGCCACAACACCTGGAATTTCCCACGTCATTTTCGACCTGGGCCAGGTCCTGACGCTTGTCGATGAATCGGTTGCAGTGCGCGTTGTCTCGGCGCGTTCCGGCCGGCCGGAAGATGTGGTCAACACCGCCCTATTCTCTCCAGAACGGAAAAGGCCACTCGAGTCGGGATTCCAGACCTGGCGCGAGTACTCGGAAGTGATCCGCTCGGAACTCGGCCTGGAGATGGACGATGACGAATTTCGGAGATCGGAAGAGCACACG
>JAYGCG010000112.1:0-76270 GCA_046583455.1 Dehalococcoidia bacterium
TTCAGCGCACTGAGTAGTACACACTTATTAAAGAGTGGGTGGTACTGGTGTATCGGCGGTATCCCTGACCCAGCCGAGACTCGGGCTATCAAGATAATCGCAAGTGCCAGATCGAGGGCCACGCGAGTAATTTCGGCAACCAAGTTTGGCCAGATCTGGCCGGCGTCCAACCAAAGGCTGACGCCGCCGGACCCTGCAACCCTTACCAATTTGCAGGATCAACACCCCACATACAGAGCTCGGTGGCGGTCATTGTGGCGGTCATTTCAAACGATTCCTGTTGTTCCGCCACTTCCCGCTCACGATTGAGTTACGTATGGTGCCCCGGGTGAGAATCGAACTCACGACCTGCGGTTTAGGAAACCGTCGCTCTATCCCCTGAGCTACCGGGGCACGCAAGAGATTTTACGGCGTCAGGGGCGTGCGGTGTACCGGGAGTAGCGATGGGTTTGCTTGGAACGGGGCGCAGGGTCAACCGTTTTCGTGCCTCACCGCCCCACCTACCCGCCGCTCTCTCCCGCTCCCAGGCAAAACTCGTTGCCTTCCACATCGCGCAAGATGACGTTCCGATATCGAGCCGCTACCTCCGGCAGGAACTCCTCTTCCCACGCGATGGTGGCGCCCAAACCCTTAAGCCGTGCCAGCTCGATTTCAAGCTCGTCCAGCGTGCCGACATTGCAGCCAAGGTGGAGCCGATTCTTGACGGTCTTCTCCTCAGGCACTCGAACAAATTCCAGATAAGCGCCACCGTCAGGAGGACGGCAGATCGCACCGTTGCCACTTTCACTTACGTGAACGGGGCCCCAGCCCAGCGCCTCACTCCAGAATTGAGCGGCCGCGGCCGGATCCCGGCAATCTACGGTGAGACAGGTAACTTGCATGACGACCCTTCTCGTGGGCATGTTTCGGTCGATCGGTGCGCCTCACGTTACCCGGATCGAGCGGTTCGCGTTGAATTCGGCGTAGTTATGTAAGATGCCCGCCCTTCGAGAGCCTCAGGATGGGCTGCCGACCCCGGCCGGCACAACACTCCCAGACATGAAAAGACGCCGCCCTTTTCAGGACGGCGTCTTATTTTTATGTCTTTGTGGTGGAGATGGGGAGGATCGAACTCCCGACCTCTGCATTGCGAACGCAGCGCTCTCCCATCTGAGCTACATCCCCACAATAGTCAGAACCGCCGCCTTGCAATGCGTCGATTCTGACTAAGTTCAAGCGTAGCAGTGGCTACGAATAAGTGTCAACGAAAAACGCGACGACGCCCGGGCTCAGTGAGGAGCCACGGGCGTCGTTCCGAGACCCGGCTTCCGGCACTACACGAGGGACTGGTAGGCCGGAAGACCGTTGCTTACTGTTGTGTTCCATTAATTACTGGCGATTACTGGACTGGTTCCACTACCGGCTCGGTCGTTAGCGTTCCGTCTGTGGGCTCTGGATCAACCGGAGCATCGACCGGGTCGGCAACTGTGCCATCGGCGTTAACCGGAGCCTCAGTCGTGTCGTCGATAACCTCCGGGTCAAGTACCGGCTCGTCCGTGATCAACGACGGGTCAAAGTCACCGAGTCCGTCCGGGTCGTCCACAAAGTCGCTGATCGGGTCAAACGGCTCTTCTATGAACGGTTCACCGATCGGGTCGAAACCAAGTCCGTCATCGATCTTCGTCTCTCCATCGGCGATCCTGTCCAGGAAGTCGAAGGCTTTGTCCTCCAGCTCGCGTTCCCGATCCTCAATTCCTCGCCGGGCGGAACGCATCTGCCGCTCGATCGACTGGATCTCTTCCCAGAGGGAGCCGATCTCGTCATCAATCCGAACGATGCGGTCCTGTAGTGGCTGAATTTCAGATGCGTAAATCAGGTCTGCTTTCACCTGGACATCCCGCCACGGGTCGACGTTCTTCGAGTACAGGTCCTGCTGTTCCTGGTCAATCAACCAGCGCTGGTCATCCAGGTCATAGCGCCTGTCCTCAAGGGCGCGCTGCGCCTGGTTGAATACGATCTGGCTATCGTAGTTATCGTCATTACTGACCCGGTAGAGTCGCTGAAGTTCGTCGTCGATGTTGAAGAGTTGCTCTTCGAGGTATCGGATGTCTGCGTTCAGCTGGTTCTGCAGGATCTCTGCCTGTGCGGCAAGTGAGTTAACGGCGTCATTCTTCTCAAGCTGATCCTGCTCGGAAACCCGCTGGTAGTCAGTGATCTGGGCGTTGATCGTCTCTATGTCCCGGTAAATCTGCTCCACCGGTGCATTGCCGAATGAGTAGAGCTCGTTTAACTCGTTCTCGATGGACGACAGCAAGCCCTGTAGTTTGTCGGTCGTTGCGTTGAAGTCTTCTTCTAGCAACGCTAGCTTGTTCCGGAGCGTGATCAGTTCTTCGGTGACTCCCTCCGGGATAGACGTAGTGGTCACCGTCTCAACTTCAGCGCTCTGGAGTTCGAAGATCTGTGTGTTGAGCTCGTCGATCGTTGGCTGTCGTGTAGCGGACAGTGCGTTTCGATCTGCCTGGAGTGCGTTCACGATTTCGTTCAGCGGCGCCACGGCGGCGTCACGGTCCAATACCGCCTGATCAATTTCAGATTGGAGTGTTGCGATCTGCGCCGAGTTGTCCGTCAACGTCGTTTCGGTTGTGGACGATGCCGTCGTGTCGGTCGTGGTCGATGTAGACAGGAGACTGATCTCCTGGTTTTTGGCATCTATCGTTGCCTGATACGGGGCCGCCGCGTCGTCACGATTAAGGACTGCGCTCGATATGTCGGCATCAAGCTGCGCCAGGTCAGCGCTAAGCGCGTTGATCAGGTCATCCCGTTCCGCCCGGAGTGCGTCTATTTCGTCAGATGAGCCGGCGACTTCTGAAACGGTGACTACCGTTCCTTCGGTAAGCTCGTTCTCAAGACGCAATATCTCGGCGAAAATCGGATCGATTTCAAACCGACCGAATGAATGGTGGTCGTTCAGTTCGTTCTGGACGTTTGTCCGAAGGTCTTCCTTCTCACGAATCCTGTTGTCCAAATCCGACTGAAGCCAGTTGGCCTCGTCGTAGAGGCCGACGACCTTGTTGTTCAGTTGATCGATCTCGAACTGGCTGGAATCCCACGTCCCGCCCGGGTTGGAGTTAAGCGAGTTAACCTGATTCCATACCTCGTCTATCGGGTCCTGCCCGAACCTGTAAAGACGGTCCAGCTCCCGCTGAAGGTCGTATCTCTTGTCTTCCTGCTGCCTCACGAGCGGGTCAAAACCGCCGAGGGTATCGGTGGAGTCCCGGTATTCACGTTCGAGGACACGCTGATCGATCTCAATCCGACGGTACTCTTCGTCCAGTAACTCGTACTGCCTCTGAAGCGCCTCCTGGGCTTCGTAAAGCTCGCCACCCGGAGACCACGGGTCCTGGATGTTATTCCAGAGCGGCTCTATGACCAGTCGTTGGATCCTCTCAATCTCACGATTCAGGTCTTCGATTTCCCGTTGGAGTGGCTCGATCTGGTCGAACTGGATGGCCTCAATCCTGTCCTGTAAGGGACGGATCTCGGCGTCGTTGAGATCGCGGATCTCACGTCCGGACTCTGCGGCCTCACGTGCGCCTTCCTGAATCAACTGCTCACAGGCAGTCGCTCCGACCAGGAATAGCAAGGCAACGAAACCCAGATAGTGCTTCGCTATGCGATTAATCAGTTTTCGCATTGAGATATGACCTTTCCACCGTTTGGTGGGCCGTCCACGAGGACCTGCCTCACCGGTATCAATCGACGGTAGTGCTCCCCGTAATGGTGATGCGAACCGAGGGGTTCAATCGAATGAACCGCTCGGTCCAAACGCATTGCGTGTTTCTGCAATGCCGATCAATGCAGGCTCCTAGATGTCACGGTGCTGGGTCAGCCAAAAACGGGTGGCAGCAGGTAGGATTCGGGTGGATTCCGGGTGATTGTTGCGATTGGGGACAGTGTGACCAAGGTGTGGCCGGGGTGTGCGCCGTGAAACTGAAAGTTATGCCGCCGGGTCTGCTTTCCACCCGCATCGCTGTTCGCTCTGAAGAGTGTTTGAGGCTTTTCGGGGTCGGTAAAATTCACCGTGAGCGCCACATCGGGCAGAATCGACGGGCGAAAGGTCTATATTCGACCGACCAGCAATGGCCCTACCGGGTAATCGGATTAGTAAACGATCAGGAAGATGACTGACCGGAAATTATCCAGACAGGACGGTTCATCCCCGGGCGACGACGCGCTCGGGCTGTTTTTGCCATGGGTCGCGGACTGGTTCCGGGAAGAGGTCGGAGAGCCGACGCCGCCACAGACGCAAGCCTGGCCCTCGATCGCAAGCGGCACACACACGCTGATTCACTCGCCCACCGGCTCCGGAAAGACATTTGCGGCGTTCATGTGGGCGTTGAACAGTCTGTTCTCGAATTCTGGCGAGGTCACCGATTCCACCGGCAAGAGCCAGCCCGGCATAAGGACGCTGTACGTTTCGCCACTCAAGGCGCTCAACAACGACATCGAACGCAATCTGCGTGCGCCGCTACGTGGAATCCAGAAGTACGCGCTGGACCATGCCGTCAAGGTTCCGGAAGTGCGATCAGCGGTGCGCACCGGCGACACATCGCAATCTGAGCGACGGGCCATGGTCAAAAAGCCTCCGGACATCCTCATAACGACGCCGGAGTCCCTGTATCTGATCCTGACCTCGCCCGTGGCCCGCGACATTCTGCGGACGGTCGAGACGGTAATCCTTGACGAAATCCACACCGTAAGCGGGTCAAAAAGAGGGGCTCACCTGTCGCTGAGCCTTGAGCGACTTGAACAGCTATCGCCCGGTTTTCAGCGCATAGGGCTGTCCGCCACACAGCGTCCGCTGGACGAGGTGGCGCGCTTCCTTGGCGGGCAAAGCATGGCGAAGGACGGCTCTTTTTCGCCACGGCCGGTGACGGTGGTTGATGCCGAGTACCCGAAGAAGCTTTCGCTCCAGGTGATGGGCATGCCGATCAAAACCGGCGGCGGACACGACAGGTCTGTCTGGCCGGGCGTGATCCCGCAGATCCTGGAGGACGTGCAGCGACACGACACCACGCTCATCTTCACCAACAGCCGCCGACAGGCGGAACGGACCGCGGATCGGCTGAACGCCCAGCTCCTGACCAACATGGAAGAGGCCGGGTACGACATGGGCGACGCCAACACACCATCGTTCCCACACTCAAGCTCGGTGTTCGCATCCGGCGCGGAGGACGGGCCATTTCGTGCGCATCACGGGAGCATGTCCAACGAGGCTCGCAGGGAGATGGAAGAGGAACTGAAAGACGGTCTTTTACCGGCGTTGATCGGCACAAGTTCTCTTGAGCTTGGCATCGACATCGGCACGATAGACCTTGTCGTCCAGCTCCAGTCCCCGAAATCGGTAACGAGAGGGTTGCAGCGCATCGGTCGATCCGGGCACATGGTCGGTCAGACGAGCCATGGCAAGCTGTACGCCACCCACAACGAAGACCTCCTTGAGTCCGCCGTCGTGGCGCACGGCATGGTGCATCAACAGGTCGAGGAGGTGTACACGCCGCAGAACGCGCTGGACGTTCTGGCGCAGCAGATCGTCGCGTCGGTAGCGATGGAGGACTGGTCCGCCAACGACCTGTACCGGGTAACACTTGGTTCGTACGCCTATCACGCCCTACAGCGTTCCAGCTTCGACAGCGTGTTGCAGCTTGTCTCGGGCAAGTACCCGCGCCACCTGTTCAAAAGCCTGCGCGCCCGCATCCACTGGGATCAGGCGAACGGGATGCTATTTGCCCTGCCCGGCTCCCGCCTTCAGGCGCTCAACAACGCAGGAACGATTACCAACAGCGGCGGCTTTCCGGTGTATCTCAGCGACGGTACGACCCGTATCGGTGAACTGGACGAGGAGTTCGTGTTCGAGACGCATCCCGGCGACGCGTTTCTGTTGGGCAGCCAGATCTGGCGAGTGTCGGAAATTCAGGACGACCGAATAACCGTAGAAGCCGCGCCCGGAGCCCTGCCGCGCATGCCGTTCTGGAAGGGCGATTACCCGTGGCGGCCGCACGATCTCAGCGTGAGTCTGGCCGCGTTCCGGGCGGAGATAGCGGAACGCGTTACCCCGTATGTCCACACCGAAGAAGACCCACCGTCGATAATCCGTTGGCTTCGAGATGAGTACTTCCTGGACGACGCCGGGGCGCGTCAGGCCCTTGGCTACGTCCGCAGGCAGCTGCGCGCCGCGGGGGCGATATCGTCGAACCGCACCATACTTGTTGAGACCTACCAGGACGCGCTAGGCGATCGTCGCATGGTGATCCACTCGCCGTTTGGCGGACGTGTAAACGCGCCCTGGTCGATCGCACTGGCGGCAGCACTCAGGGAGCGCACCGGGGTCGATCCCGAGGTGCAGGTCGGGGACGACGGAATCCTGCTGCGTGTGCCGGAGTCAGACGCGCCGTTGCCGATGGATATCGTGACCGAGTTGGATGTCGACGATGTCCGGGAGCGTGTGCTCGCGGGTCTGGTGGACTCGGCCGTGTTTACCGCTCGGTTCCGCGGTAACGCACAGCGGGCGTTGCTGATGCCCGGTCGCGCCGGTGGACGCCGAACGCCCTTTTATCTGCAGCGACTTCGTGCCCGGGATCTGCTCGCCGTGGCCCGCAACATCCCGGACTTCCCGATCCTCATCGAGACGTTCCGAGATGTGCTTGAAGACGAGATGGACATGCCGGCATTGGAACGGGTGGTTGCGCGAGTTCAGTCGGGCGAGATCAACGTAACGACATTCGTTAGCCAGATGCCTTCACCCGTCGCACAGGCTCTGAACTTCGATTTCAACGAGCTGTACATGTACGAGTGGGATGCGCCAAAGGCGGAGCGCTCACTTCAGGCGTTCCAGCTCGATCGCGCCGCCCTCGCCGCGCTGTTCCGAGACCCGTCCTTCGCCGGGCTGCTGCGGCCGGACGCTGTGGAAGAGGTGACGGGCGCGGTCGCACGCACACACGCCGGTTCACGGGCGCGTTCACGCGACGAGCTTGCTCAGCTGCTGGAGGAGCTGGGCGATCTTACGGCGGACGAGATCGTCGACAGATGCGACGTAGACGCCTCCGAATCCCTGGGTTGGCTGCGTGAGCTTGAGTCGTCCGGGCGCGTTCGAGAATTGGCGCTACCGGACGGTGAAATGCGATGGGTCATCACCGCCCGTGCTCCTGAATACGAAGCGGTGTTCACCGGCTCCGGGGATCGAGGCGTTTTACGGTCAGCGCTAAGGGCTCTGCTGGCCAGAAGCGGGCCTATCTCGTTCCTGGATATTCAGCGCCGATACCCGTGGACAAGCGACGACATACAGGCGGTTGTCGATGAGCTTGCCGAGAACGGCGAGGCGCTCTCCGGATATTTCTCGGAGGAGTCCGGCGGCAGCGGGGTGATCGAGTGGGCCGACGAGGCGAACCTGGCCCGGATACAGGCCCGAACGCTCAGCCTCACGCGTGCCGAAGTGATCCCGGTATCGCCGATCGCGTTCCAGGAGAACGTGATGCGAATACAGGGGATAACGTCCGGCCGTTCTAGCAGCAGCAATACGGACCTCAGACACGCACTTGAATCGCTCCGAGGGCTGGCCCTTCCGGCGTCCGACTTGAGGGCTCTGGTGTTGCCGTCCCGCGTGCAGAAATTTTCGGCCGCTGAACTGGACGAGCTGTTCCGCGAGGGCGAGATCGTCTGGGTGATGCAGCCAGATGTTGATGGCGCCGCCCGGGTCCGGGTGATGCCCCGGGCTTCAGGCCGCCTGTATCTGTCCGACGATGAACTGGCGTCGATCGGAAGCGAGCCGGTCGGATTGCCGGATCACGTATCGCGTGTTTACGACTTCCTGGCCAACGAAGGTGTCGCATCGTCGGCCGACCTCCGCTCGGCGCTAAGCGGTCTGTCGCTGATGGACCTTCGGGGCGCGCTTCGGGATCTCGCGTTCCGCGGGCTGGCGAGCGCCGATTCGTGGATGGCGCTGATGGGGCTGCTACCGGACCTGCAAGACTCGCCAGTGATACCGGAGGCACGTCGGGCGGACGGGGGATTCCGCAGCATGGCGCGGCGATCCGGCGGACGCAGGCGGGGCGGGGGATCGGGATACACACGTGCCCGGGACGCCGCACGCCGGGTGCGGGAAGCGACGCTGGCTCTGCCGCCGGAGGCTCGATGGTCGTTGACGACGCGATATGCAGTGCTGGGTCCGGAGGTTGATGCCGGGTCTCGAGCGCGGGCGCGAGCAAGCGCGCTACTAGAGCGTTACGGGGTCGTCAGCCGGCAGACGATCGATCTGGAAAACGGTGACTGGGCATGGGGACCGATCGTGTCGGCCCTGAGTCTTATGGAGCTACGTGGCGCGACCAGGCGTGGATATTTTGTGGCTGGTCTTCCGGGCCTGCAGTTCGCCATGCCGTCCGCGGTCGAAGACCTCCGTGCAAAGCCACCCAGATCCTCCAGGGGGCCGTCCGTTCTTTCATTGCGCGACCCGGCATACGTAATGGACCGGACGCTGGTCGAAGCGATCGAGGACCCTGAAGCCTCCATCTTGCTGTCGTCAGCACGCCGGCCCGGCAACTACGTCGTAATGTCCGGCGGCGATCCGGTGCTGCTGGTGGAGGAGAACGGCGCACGTCTAAGGGCAACGACGAACTTGGGATTACGCCGTCGCGTTCCGGCGGCGCTCAAGGCGTTCCGCGATCGGCGGATGGCGGCGGCCGGGATGAGCGGTCGGGTTGTTGTACGTGAGTGGAACGGCAAGCCGGTGCTCGAGAGCGATGGCCGGAAGCTGCTTGCCGCCGCGGGGTTCAGGGAGGACTTCCCGGGAATGACGTACGACGCCGTGGCGGCGAGGGCGGTGCGTTGAGCATCGTATTCGATGGCATAGACGGTGAAGATCAGTGTATGGCTATCAAATTGGGATTTATACCACCTCCCCCAGCCCTCTCCCACGACGGGGAGAGGGGGCAAACAGTACGCAACAACATCCCTTTGGTTCCGGCGTCGGGCAGGGCAAACCCCGCCCCTACTCATCTTCTTCGCCGTCCGTTATCGGCAAGCGCACCCGGAACACCGTCTTTCCGGGTTCCGATGTGAAATCTATCTCGCCGTTGCAGCGCTGTGTGATAATGCGGCGCACCACATCCAGTCCCATTCCGGTCCCTTCACCAACGTCCTTGGTCGTGAAAAACGGGTCGAAGATCTTGGACTGGACCGACTCCGGAATACCCGGGCCGTTGTCGCCGATCTCGACCGTCAACTTGTCACCCTTGCGATAGGTCTTGATCGTGATAATCCCGGACCCGTCCATCGCTCCGATGGCGTTGTCCATGAGGTTGGTCCACACCTCGTTCAACTCACCGGCGTGTGTCCTAATATGCGGAAGATCGGGATCGTAATCACGTACGATTTCCACGCCCTGGTTGAGCTTGAAGGCGAGGATGGTGATCGTGTCCTCGATCCCTCGATGAACGTCTATCGTCTGCACCGACGCCTGGTCCATATATGAGTAGGACTTGACCGAGTTCACGAGGGTCGAAATACGCTCCGAGCTGAGCGCCACCTCTGCGGTCAGATCCTGTGCTTCAAGGGAGCGCGCCAGCCATCCGGCCGCCTTGCTTATTGCTCCGCCCGGTAGTTCAGCCGAAATGGTGTCCAGGTCATCGTTCCGCACCCCCGCTTTCACAAGAACCGGTGCGATCTCCCAGGCATCGTCGACTCCCCGGGATTCGAGCCAGCCCAACAGTTCATCTTCACGGTCGCTGGCGTCCAGGCCGGTCACAGGGATGGCGTCTACGGCGCGCGCCCGCAGTCCCTCATGCCACTCGGTGATCGCCTCCCACTGGCCATCATCAAGGCCGGCGCGGCCAGTGCGACGTTGGCCGCCTGCAACTGAACCAGCGCTTCACCCAGCAGGCCAGATGCGCGTCCGGCCGCGGCGGCCGGGTTGTTCAGCTCATGGGCCAGGCCGGCGGACCGTTTTCCGAGTGCCGCCATCTTTTCAGTCTGCCGCAACTCGGTTTCTATCCTGCGACGAACGGTTATATCCACAAACGTGACCACGCACCCAACCAGCTCGCCGTCCCGTTCGACCGGGAACGACCAGTACTCAGCCGGGAACGGCTACGAGGCCGCCCTGCTGAACTTCCGAATGATGGCGAGTTCCGTGCAGACGACGGACGAGATGGTCGCCGCGTTTAGCGCAGCCTGATTTCTGGCGACAAGTGACCGGCATGAGAAAGGCCCGGAGGTAGGAATCGCCTCCGGGCCTTTTTGTGTTCGGAACGTGGCGTTGTATGACTCGGGAAATGGGGAGCGAGGATACGTGACGCGACCCACCTCCAGATCTCCTCTAAACGATTAGCCTCCCAGGGAGGAGGCTTTTGTTGCCCCCTCCTAATGTCGGACGGGGTCAGGGGGTGGTTAGTTTCGGGTCCACCCTCTACTCATCAGAAACCTTGATCAGCAGCTTGCCAAAGTTCGCTCCGCCGAGCTGGCCTATGAATGCTTTTGCCGAGTTCTCGAACCCTTCGACAACGTCTTCTTTGTACTTAATCTGGCCATCACGTACCCACTGTGCCAGCCGCGCTCGACCTTCTTCATACCGGTCGGCCCAGCGGAACACCAGGAAGCCTTCGACCGTCGCCTGCGCCGCATGGACATAGCGCATTACCCGCGGCCCCATGGATGGCACGTCATCGTTGTACTCGGAGATTCGGCCGCATATGGCCATCCGGGCGTAGAGATTGAAGTACGGCATCACGGCCTCGGTAATCTCGCCGCCGACGTTGTCGAAGTAGCCATCGACACCGTTCGGGCAGGCCTCCGCTATGGCCGCCGACACGTCCTGCGTTTTGTAGTTGATGCCGGCGTCGAAGCCGAGTTCGTCAACGATGTAGGACACCTTCTCGTCGGAACCGGCGATTCCAACGGCGCGGCAGCCCATGATTCTGGCTAACTGGCCGACGATGGCCCCGACCGCTCCTGAAGCGGCGGACACGACGATGGTGTCTCCCGCCTGAGGCCTGTTCACTTCCAGCAGGCCGAAGTATGCGGTCAACCCCGGCATGCCCAGCACGCCGATAGATGTCGAGATAGGGCCAAGCGAGGTGTCCACGGCGTGCGCGCCGGTGATTCCAAGGATGCCGTACTCCTGCCAGCCGATGTGCCCGCGCACGATGTCGCCGGCCTTGAAGCCTTCGAGCCGGCTTTCCATCACACGTCCAACAGATTCGCTCTGGAGCACGCCGCCGATCGCCACCGGCGGAGCGTATGACGGTCCGTCGCGGAGCCGTCCACGCATGTACGGGTCGATCGACATCCAGAGGTTTTTGACGAGGAGTTCGCCATGCTTCGGCTCTGGAATCGGCGAGTCGATCAGATCGAGATCGCTCTCCTTAGGCATGCCGTCCGGACGGGTCTTGAGAATCCACTGTCGGTTTACGTTCTCTGGCATTTCGTGAAGGCCTTTGTGGTGGTTGGGGTGATTCTAGCGTGCAGGTCGTAGGGGTGGGCGCCGGCCCACCCCAGGGCGGATAGTCATTCGCCCCTACAGTGTTGTTGGGTCAAAGCGAATCCGCTCATTTTGATGTTCCCTCGTAGGCATGGACGGATGTGATGACGATATCGAATGCGTCGGAGTGCTAGTCGGGAGATCCTTCGCCTCGGTCTCAGGATGACAATATGTAGTTTCTGAGCAACAAGAAGGGTTGGTTAGATGAACATTTGCCCCCCCTCCCCTTGCGGGAGAGGGCCGGGGTGAGGGGTTAAAGGCGGATAGATATCCGCCCTTGCGGCATCCAGCCTCCTACTCATCAGAAACCTTGATAAGCAGCTTGCCAAAGTTGGCGCCGCCCAGCTGGCCTATGAAGGCTTTCGGGCAGTTCTCGAAGCCCTCGATGATGTCTTCTTTGTACTTGATCTCGCCGCTCTTCACCCAGCGTGCCAGTTGAGCTCGGCCGTCCTCAAACTGCGCCGGGTACTGGTTGACCGTGAAGCCCTGGATGCGGCTTCTGGTGCTGTGGAGGTAACGCAATATTCGCGGGCCCATCGACGGTTCGGACTCGTTGTACTCAGAGATTCGGCCGCAGATCACGGTCCGTGAGTACATCGCAAGGTGCTCCATCACCGCTTCGGTGATCGGCCCGCCGACGTTGTCGAAGTAGCAGTCAACGCCGTCAGGCGCGACCAGGCCGAGCGCCTCGCTGACGTTCTCGGCCTTGTAGTTGATGCCGGCGTCAAAGCCCAACTCGTCGACGACGTACGAGACCTTTTCGTCAGACCCGGCGATCCCGATGACACGGCAGCCGCCGATCTTCGCGATCTGGCCGACAACGGCGCCTACGGCACCCGATGCGGAAGAAACGACCACGGTATCGCCCGGCTTAGGCTCGCAAACGTCCAGCAGCCCGAAGTACGCCGTCAGGCCCGGCATCCCGAGTACGCCGATGGAGGTAGAGATCGGCCCGTAGTCAGGATTCACGGGGTTCGCCGACGTCACATCAAGAAGCCCGTACTCCTGCCAGCCGATGCGCCCCCGCACGATGTCGCCGACGTTGATTCCGTCCAGCCGGCTTTCCATCACGCGCCCAACGGCCTCGGATTCGATCACGCCGCCTATAGGCGAAGAGGTGATGCGGCCCCTCATGTAGGGGTCCATCGAGTTCCACACGCTCTTAATCAGAACCTGGCCGTACTCAGGCGACGGGATGGGAGATTCAACGAGCTCGAAGTCCGCTTCGGTCGGCATGCCGTCCGGTCGTGACTTGAGTACCCACTGGCGATTCACGTTTTCAGGCATATGTCGGCCTCGGTGTTGTTGGGGTGAGAAATATATCGTTTGGTGTGCGGGTCGTAGGGGTGGGCAGCGGCCCGCCTTAGGGCAGATATTCATTCGCCCCTACGGTGTTGTTGGCTTCCAGTGTCTCGGAGTACGGGCGTGGGCGGATACGAATTCGCCCCCAAGGTGTTCCGCCGCACTTCTATCTCGGGATGGCGAGTGTAGACGAGGAATGCCGCAATTGGCGGTCTAGAGCGGTACGAGCAGCGAGTTGAAGCGATCCTAAAATGAGATCAGGCCCATGCGAGCGGCAACCGCCACGGCCTCTGTTCTGCCTGAAACGTCAAGTTTTGTGAGGATCGAACCGACGTGGTACTTCACTGTGTGCTCGCTTATGCCCAGATCGAACGCGATCGCCTTGTTCGTCAGACCGCCCTCTATAGCACCTAGCACCTCAACTTCTCTTGGGGTGAGCGGCTCCAGACCGTCGATTGAAGTCTCGGGGAAGATGGGAGTGAACGTCGGGCGGTTTGAGTCCAACGGCGGGCTGATGTCCTCCTCGGTGCCCTTTCCAAGTCCGGGATCGTACACATCGAGACCGGCGGCAACGGCCCGCACGGCGGCAGCCAATTCCTCACGGCCTGCTTCCCGCCTTAGCCAGGCGGTCGGCCGTCTCCCGCGAGTCCTTGCAGGCAATTCTGGCGCGCCATCGGTAATAAACACGACCGGGATATCTCGATTCCCGGGATGCAGCTCCGGGCCGGACATGTCATCGCTCTGGACAGTGTCCATAACGACGACGTCCGGATTAATCCCAGAGTCCGCGTACGAAACGGAATCAGAAAACCCGTCCCCGGAATCAGCCACGACAGCGAAACCGGCCCACTCCAGCATCGCTGCAATTCCGTACTCGGCCACCGGAGATCGGGCGACGACACTCACCCGCAGCGCGGTGTTTCCGACTTTACCTCGCTCAGACTCGGTCATCAGGCCGGTGGGGCAACGTGGTTGTCTTGATTCGCCGATCTGTTGTCCGGCATTCGCGTCACCCCTGTGGGCGCTCTCCCGTGGTGATCGTTATCTCAGCGGTCTCTCCGCCACGAACGATGGTAAGCGCTATCTCGGTTCCCACGTCGATCCCGTCCAGTGCGACCTGCCAATCCTCGCCTGAAGTGACACGCGTCCCGTCCACAGAGACCATCGAGTCTCCGATCAAGAGGCCCGCATCCGCTGCCGGGCTCCCCTGGTCAACCATCACGACCAGCAACACGGTGTCGCTGCCCTCGATCTCGGCGGCCAGGCGCGCCGGCTGGCTCGCAACTCCCAGGTATGCCCGCCGGATGCTGCCGTCGCTGGAAAGCGCGGACACGATGCGGTCTACGGTTGCTGAAGGTACCGCCAGCCCGCCGTCCCGGCCGAGATGAGACGAGTTAATACCGATCACCTGTCCAGACGCGTTCATTAAAGGACCGCCGGAAAAACCCGGATACATCGTCAGGTCAGGTCGAATCAGTGGCGCACCACCGCGACGCCGGCGGCGGCGGCTCACAAAAGCACTGATAACGCCGAACGACGCCTGTGGAGAGCCCGGCCCAGGCCGGCCGACCGCAAGAACGAACTGTCCGACTTTGACGGAATCGGCAGCGACCCGCTCAGCAGGAACAAGCTCGACATTCTCTACACGCAGTAGCGCCAGGTCAGATCTCGGGTCACGACCGACCACGGTGGCCGATGTCTCGGTGCCGTCCGGGAGCAGGATGCCGATCTCGTCATCACGCTCGACCACGTGGTTGGCCGTCACTATGAGTCCGTCTGACGACCATGCCACACCGCTCGCTGGAAATCGCCTGCGGGCGCTCACGAGGACGGTAGACCGTGACGCGACCTCTACGGCTGCGGCCAGTTCGTCGGAAAGTTGAGTCAGGGGGTTGGTGTCTGGTGTTTTGTCTGGCATTCGTATGCCTCCGTGTGCTGTCACGGCGCCATGCCGTTATCTGAGTTCAGTTCGTGCGACCAGAGTTCCATTTCGCACACGATCCCGCATCACCCATCCGGTTAGGTCGCGTACTTGCTGATCCCATCCAAAAGATCAGGCCTTAGCTCAGAGTCCAGAGTGTCGGTTGAGCCAATCGATAAGCGCCGTTGATCCTTCAGCATCCAATGTCCGGCCAAACGTGTTGTAGGTTGAGAACCCGGTCTCGACCGCGTCGGGTGAAGTCGATTTAAGTACATGGTCAGCGTTCTGCGGGTAAACAAATTCCACGTCTTGCCCATCGGACGCAGCTTCGCCCCACATCTGCCCCTCAAGGCTCCAGTCCACCTCGGTATCCGACTGGCCGATCAGCACCAGCAGGGGGGGCGCGGCCTCAGGCAGAAGTGACACAACGTCAAGGTTCCAGATTTCAATGTTGTAGGGCAGTCTCGACGGGTGGGTCAGGTTTTCGAACAACCCCTGCATTGACGGCGATAGGCCGAGATCGCCTTCCGGCAGAGCGTCCTCGATGAATAACGCCATCGCCGCATCGAAACTCGCCAGGGTAAGCTCATCTTCCGGCTGGAGCGTCAGCTCTCCGAGCCTGCGGATGACCTGCTGCCTGAGCGTCAGGGCGCTCGGAGCGAGAAGCGCTATCCCGGCCAAGCCGGAATCCACGACCTGTGCTTCTCGCAGCAAAACATGCAGCGCGCCCTCGTCGTGGGCAACGACGTAGATACGCTCGGGATCGACCTCCGGGCGTGATTTCAAGAACTGGAGTGCACTGGAGACCTCATCTACCGAGTCGCTCAGCCTGTTTTCGCCGTCCGCTGGCGTCGTCTCTCCAATGCGACGTCCCGTGCCCCGTCGGTCGTACCGAAGCGTTATGTATCCGGCGTCCGTGAGCGCAGATGCCAGCAACCGTCCAGAGCCGCTGATGCCGGGTATCGATGTGGACAACCAGTCACGGTCTGCGCCACCGCCGTCCGCTATCAGCAACACAGTCGGAGCGCGAATTACACCCGGGTCTAGTTCTGGCACGGTGAACGTGCCTCCCACGAACACGTCCCCGTTCGACCAGCCGACATCGGTCGAAGTCGGTATGGATGGATCGCGTACGATCGCGGTGGAGGTCGGGATCGCGGCGGGAGTCGCGGTCGGTGACGCTTCGGCCGTGGGAGTTGGGGTGATCACCGGCGTAGCCACGATCGGGGTCGCCGTCGCCGTCGCCGTCTCTTGAACGTCAGTTGTGGGCGTTACATCACCGTTTCCGTCGCCCCCACCGCAGGCCACCGCAACCAGCACGAGATACGACACCGATGCCGCAGATACGGATCGAAAACTGGAGTGCGCTGGACCGAGATGCAAAAAACTCACGACAGCAAGATAATCCATGCCTCACCTCATACTGCTCGAATCAGCTCCGAACCAACCGGAAAGGGAACATCCAATGAAAATCGCAGATTTCGCCGCAGACGCTTTGAGTCACATGTCAGACAGGCTGATCGCGGGCCTGGACGGTCTATCGGTGGAACAGCAATGCTACCGACCCGACCCAGAGGCCAACACCATTGCATGGCTCGCATGGCATCTGACCCGGGTCCAGGATCACCACATCGCGCATCTGGAGGGCGGAAACCAGCTCTGGATTGATGACGGATGGGACAGGAAATTGGGGATGTCGTCAGACCTGGAAGATCACGGATACGGTCACACATCGGAACAGGTGGGCGCGCTGGTTCCCCCGAATCCGACCGTGCTTGCCGAGTACCAGGCCGCTGTTGCCCAACGCACAGAGGCGTATGTCCGAGGGCTGACCGATGAGCAATTCGACGAGATTATCGACCGGGCATGGGACCCGCCCGTGACCCGAGCCGTGCGCCTCACAAGTGTCGTCAACGAGACAGCGCAACACGTGGGCCAGGTGTCCTACCTGCGAGGTTTGGTGGAGCGGCGGCCATAGGCCAGGTTGTAGTGGTCTATGGGGCAATACGCCCGCGCGGTATTGGTGCGCCCCGGTGATGTCCCGAGGTTCTCGAAAGACCGACGTGGGCGGGCCGCTGTCCGCCCCTACAACGCGTCGACGATAGTCCCGCAAAAACACCAACCAAATAATCCCCGCACGCGGGTGCTACAATCCCGCCCGTTTGGTGCCCGTATTCAAGGTCACCTGAAACAAACCATCAGGAAACGGGGATGCTCATTCCTGATTTCACCATCGAAGAGTCGCAAAGAGGTAGCACGAATTGCTGAAGCATTTCCAGGTCCCGGATGACATCGCTGTCCGCGTGAAAATCGAAAACCTGACCACAGCGACAAATGCGATCTTCCTCAAAATGGGCGTTCCGGACACTGACGCGGACCTTGCAACGGACGTTCTGATGCAGGCAGACCTGCGTGGAGCGGATACGCATGGCGTCTCCAACATGCTTCGTGCCTACGTCGCCTCTTACGGAGACGGCCGGACAAACCCGACTCCGAAAGAGAAGATCGTCCGGGAAACCGCTTCCACCGCCGTGTATGACGGCGACAACGGACTCGGAATTATCACCACCCCGCACGCCATGGAGATCGCCATCGCCAAGGCCAAGAACACCGGCGTAGGCATGGTCACGATCAAGAACTCGGGCCACGCCGGCATGATGGCCTATCACGCGTTGATGGCCGTGAAAGAAGGCATGATCGGCACGGCGTACACCGCAGGCGGCAACTCGATGGTGCCGACCTGGGGCGCAGAGCCAAAGCTGGGCACGAACCCGATCGCATTCGCAGCCCCAACGGGCACCGAAGAGCCGTTCAGTTTTGATGCGGCCACCACGTCGATCGCCGGGAATAAGATCGGGCTCGCAAACCGTCTCGGCCATGGCCTTCAGCCGGGCTGGGTTGCAAACGACGATGGCTCCCCAGACATGGAGGGAGCGGCATCTTCCGAATTCGAGGCCGGCGGTGTTCGGATGCAGCTCCCACTGGGCTCCACCCGTGAGTTGGGCTCACACAAGGGCTACAGCCTCGGCGTGATGGTGGACATCATGTGCGGCCCGCTCTCGGGCGCCGCCGGATTCGGCGCAGCCACACGGGAACGCCGCGCCCACTTCGTCGCCGCATACGACGTAGAAGCCTTCGTCCCGCTGGACGAGTTCAAGGCCGACATGGACGGCATGATGAAGGGGCTGCGCGAGACGAAGCCTGCGCCGGGTCACGACCGTGTTGTTTACGCCGGGTTGATGGAGGTTGAGACCGAAAAGGAACGCCGCGAGATCGGCATCCCGCTGCACCCGGAGGTCGTCGACTGGTTCGAAGGCATCACAAGCGAGCTGAACATCCCGTTCAACCTGCGGGACTAGGCCCCGTGGGGCCTTTATTTTGGGTCTCGCCATGAGGCGAATTAACCCACCCTGAGGCTCTAGAAAGGCGGGATTGCACAGGAACGTTAACAGTTGGAAGAACTTCTCCCTCACCCGTTGTGCTTCTGGCCTCTCCCGCCGGGGGAGGGGGCAGGGCGGAGCGAGCCCCACCCCTCCAGAAAATAAATCTACACGACGGGGTTCAGCGTGCTGAACCCCGTTATTTTTTACGACCATCCAGGCAGGTAAAGGACTTCATATGAAAATCACCGGTGTCGAGACCCTCTACTTCTCCGCTCGCATATACACGGCCGATCGAAACTGGCTGCTCGTGCGGATTCAGACCGATGAGGGGTTGTTCGGCATCGGCGACGCCAGCCCGCTCGGCAACGAAAAGCAGACGGCGTCGTTGATCGAGGAGTGGGCTGACAAATTCCTGGTCGGCAAAGACCCGCTCGACACGGAGGCGATCTGGACCGAGATCTACTACAACAACAACGCCCGCGGCGGACGCATCGAGACCACCGCGCTGTCCGGCATCGACATCGCCCTCTGGGACCTCAAGGGCAAGATCCTGAACCAGCCGATTTACAAACTTCTGGGCGGCGCGCAGCAGGAAAAGATTCGGGTCTACGCAAACGGCTGGTACACCGTGGCGGCCGACCCGAAGCTGAACGCCGAAGAAGCGAAGAAGACGGTCGAGATGGGCTACACGGCGATGAAGTTTGACCCCTTCGCAACGGCCAACTATTACAACATCTCGCTGGAAGAAGCCCAGGCCGCCGAGGATCGCGTAGCGGCGGTGCGTGAGGCTGTCGGGTCGGACGTGGACATCATCATCGAGGTTCACGCCAAGTTCTCTACCGGAGCAGCGATCTCCCTCGGCCAGCGGCTCGAGAAGTACCGTCCGCTCTGGTTCGAGGAGCCGACTTCACAGGAGAACGTGGCGGAGATGAAGTTCGTCCGTGACCGGGTGAACATCCCGATCGCAACCGGCGAACGGCTCTACACGAAGTTCCCGTTCTACGAACTGGTCAAGGCGGACGCCGTGGACGTGCTTCAGCCGGACATCGCCAATGCCGGCGGCATCACGGAGCTCAAGAAGATCGCGGCCATCGCAGAGGCGCGGCACGTCAGCATCGCTCCGCACAACACATGTAGCGCGGTCGGCACGATGGCCGAATGCCAGCTTGACGTGACGATGACCAACTTCCTGATCCAGGAGTACCACGCCCAGTTCTACTCGCCCTGGTACATCGACGCTTTTGAGGGCTTCCCGGTGCAGAAGGACGGCTACATCACACTCCCGGACGGGCCGGGACTGGGGATCATCCCGAACGACGAGTTGATCGCCGCCCACGGCTACGTGCCGCCGAAATCAGGTCGCAACCCCAGTCGTCGAATTTAGTCATCACGAACCCCGAATTCACGAAGGGTCCCGCACATGAAAATCACTGATGTCGAGACGTTCATCTTCTCCGCCGCCCACCACAACGCCAACCGGAACTGGGTGATAGTCAAGATCAACACCGACGACGGCCTTTACGGGCTCGGAGATGCCAGCGGACTTGGCAACGATCATCAGGTGATCTCACTCATTGACGAGATGGCCGAGGCGTTCCTGATCGGCCGGGACCCGATGGACTCCGAGGCAATCTGGACGCAGATCTACTACAACAACCAGTCACGGGGCGGCCGGATAGACACCACGGCGCTGTCCGGCATAGACATCGCGTTATGGGACCTCAAGGGCAAGGCGCTCGGTCTGCCGGTGTACAAGTTGCTGGGCGGGGCACAGCGGGAGAAGGTGCGCGTGTACGCCAACGGCTGGTACACCAATCCTGGCTCGCCTGAATTGAACGCCGAGGAGGCGAAGAAGGTCGTGGCGATGGGCTACACGGCCATGAAGTTCGACCCGTTCGCCCAGAACAACTACTACAACATCTCCCTGGAAGAGGCGGATATCGCCGAAGACCGCGTGGCGGCGGTGCGTGAGGCCGTCGGACCAAACGTCGACATACTGATCGAGGTCCACGCAAAGTTCTCGACCGGAACGGCGATATCACTGGGGCAGCGGCTCGAGAAGTACCGGCCGCTCTGGTTCGAGGAGCCGACTTCACAGGAGAACGTGGCGGAGATGAAGTTCGTCCGTGACCGGGTGAACATCCCGATCGCAACGGGCGAGCGTCTCTACACGAAGTTCCCGTTCTACGAGCTGGTGGCGGCGGACGCCGTGGACGTGTTGCAGCCGGATATCGCAAACGCGGGCGGCATTACGGAGCTCAAGAAGATCGCGGCCATCGCAGAGGCACGGCACGTAAACATGGCGCCGCACAACACGTGCTCGCCCGTTGGCACGATGGCCGAGTGCCACCTGGATCTGACGATGACCAATTTCCTCATACAGGAGTACCACGCAGAGTTCTACACTCCTCATTACTTCGACGCGTTTGACGGCTTCCCTCGGCAGGTGGATGGCTACCTGACGGTGCCGGACACCCCCGGATTGGGGCTGACGATTAACGAAGAGGTATTAGCGGCACATGGATACGACACGACGGTGACGGCACGTGCAGGAACGAGCCGACGGATTTAGCCCCAATGGGGCATTTTCTACGAAATGTGTAGGGTGATTGCTCTTCGAGGACATATAGGGCCGTTTGGCGATACGCCTACCGCTTAACGGGCTCCGGGAATCCAATCGCGTAGGGGTGGGTACGAACAGACGGATATAAGACGTATCAGCACGAAACGCGCAGGGGCGGATAGCGATCCGCCCTCGGGTGGGCCGGCGCCCGCCCCTACGGCGATCCGACAGACAACGCTGCAGTATTGAAAGGACAAGACCATGATCGAGAACTCCATGTTCGCCAGGAACAAACAGGGCAAGCAGGCGCTCGTGTTCGCCATGCAGTACCCGGTCACGAGCGCCGTCGAGCTGGCCGCCCGGGCCGGTTTTCACGCTATCCACCTGGACGGCGAACACGGCGCGTTCAACCCGGTGGCCGTCGACGACATCGTCGCCATCGCGCACGCGTTCGGAATGAGCGTCACGGCGCGTGTGCCCAATATCAACGCCAACGAGATCAACCGCTGGCTGGACCGCGGGTTGCAGGGGATCATGGGCCCGCACATCGAAAATGCCGAAGAGGCCCAGGCGCTTTCCGACGCCTGCTTGTTCCCGCCGGATGGCTGGCGGTCATGGGGCGGAGGCCGCGGCACGGAGCACGGCGATCAGCACGTTCTAGACGACAAGTACGGCGGTAAGCTGGGGTTCGCACAGTTCGCCAACGCCAACATGCTCGTCGGCGGGCAGATCGAATCCAAGGAAGCGGCGGCGCGTGCGGTCGAGATCCTCGCCGTGCCCGGCCTGATGGCGATCGCATGGGGCCCGCACGACATGGCGGCGTCACTTGGACACCCCGGAGAGCCGGACCATCCCGAAGTTCTCGCCATTCATGATGAGGTCGAATCAAAGGTAAGAGCGGCCGGCAAGCACCTGTGGTCTGACTACGGCGTGACGCTGGACATGAAGGCGCTGCTAATCGGCGCGGGGCGCGAGTTCGCAGCGGAACACGCGAACGACGCGTTCGAGTAGGGGCGTTTTGATAGATAAAAACGTGCCGGAGTGCAAGCCGGGAGATTCCTGAATCAAGTTCAGGACAGGTTCTTCGTCTTGGAATTAGAGGGACAGACCTACACGATCGCGAGTGGGCCGATCCGGGGTAGCGTCGTAGGGGCGGATCTGTATCCGCCCACGCCGGTCAGTACAGCGTGTCTTCGCACGATCAGATCCTTCGCAGCATCGGGATGCTGGCGTGATCACATCAGGACACTTGCGGGCTGATTCAGAGACAAGAAAACCTCCAGTTTCTGTGAGCTGTTCCACGCGCTGCTCACCGCAGGGCACTGATATCATCAAGTGATTGAGCCTAGATCAGATCGGGAGCCCCTTTGGCAGTCGAAGATCAATCCCAGCAGCCATCGGCCTTTGAAGCGGATGAAGCCGCGCCCACCGCCAGCCCGGATTTGGTCATAGATGGATTTCGGCTTATCGACGGCGAATCGGTGGTCGAATCGCTAGAGGTTGGCGGCACGGATCGGTTCGTACTCACCGACCGTCGTGTGATCTACATCGGCGGCGACGAGGACCACCGGAACTGGTCATTCGCCGCCATCAGCGAGATCAGTTCTGTAAGGGTCACGCGGGTCGCAAGAGAACGCTCCTCGCTGATCTGGGGCGTGCTCGGTCTGATCGCTTCTATAGGGATCTGGCAAGTGGCGACAAACGAGCGAGTCGGGATCATAGGCGGCGTCGTAATGGCGGCGCTGGGCGCGGTCCTTCTCTGGGACTACTACCTGAGAACTCCACCTTCACGCCTCTTGTTTCACGTTGACGGCAGAGACATCGGCGGGCCGCTCAACCGCTCATCAGAGGATGGAGCGCGGTCGTTCGGAGACAGGCTGTTCGAACTCAAGGCCCGGAACGCCGCGAACTCTGAAGGGTCCGCCACGGCGAAACCGGCCGGGACCACAAGGCGATACCGCTACCCCGGATCTTGATACCCGGGGATCTAACCGATGACGTCTAGACAGGCGTCGGCGTCGGCGCAGATGGCGCCTCTTCAATAGTCAGGCCCGGCGTCACATCCAGGTCCAGACCGGACCGCTCGCCGCGTTTCAGGTAGTGAAACGCGGCTGCTGCGATCATCGCCCCGTTGTCCGTGCACAACGCCGGCGGCGGCGATATCACGGGGACGCTTGATCGATCATTCAACGCCTCCCGGAGTGCTGCATTCGCGGCGACTCCGCCACCGATCACGATCCCCTGAACGCCAAACTCATCAGCAGCCCGGGTCGTCTTGGTGGCGATCACGTCAGCGACGGCTTCCTGGAACGACCGCGCTAACGCGGCCACGGCATCTGCGTCTGGCCCGCCTTCGGGAGCCGGGTATATCCCATCGGCACGAGCGCGGTGCAGCACGGCCGTCTTGAGTCCGCTGAAACTGAAATCCCAGGTGCCGGGTATCCAGGCCCGCGGCAGAGGATCGGACGGCCCGCCGCTCTCGGCGATCTTCTGGATGACCGGCCCGCCCGGATAGCCCAGGCCCATCAAACGCGCAGCCTTGTCGAACGCCTCTCCCGCGGCATCGTCTCGTGTGCGGCCGATACGTTCGAACTCGCCGTGCGCCTTTAGCAGCGCGAGGTCCGTATGGCCTCCAGAGACAACAAGGCAAAGCAAGGGGAAGCCGCATCGATCTTCCGGCGGGGGGGGCGGCGGGTTCCCGCCGGATGGGTCATGCAACCACGCGGCGTATGCATGACCCTGAAGGTGATTTACGCCGATCAACGGCTTACCTGAAGTGGCCGCCAATCCTTTCGCCATATTGAGTCCAACGATGAGGGATCCGGCGAGACCCGGGCCGCTCGTCACGGCAATGGCGTCGACGTCCCCGAGTGTCATGTCCGCTTCTGAAAGTGCAGCGCGCACCACCGGCACGATCTGCTGGATATGACTTCGGGACGCTAATTCCGGGACGATTCCGCCATAGCGCGCGTGAAGTTCGGTCTGCGACGAAGCGACGTTGGACCGTATTTCGCGACCATCAACCACCACAGCGGCTGCGGTGTCGTCACACGATGATTCAATGCCAAGAACGATCATTCAGGTCGTTTTTCATCCTAATCCCAGTGGTGCCACCGGATTCCGAGCGTACAATTACCCGGACTCGATTACCAAATATTTACGTTAGTTTTGATTGTAAACGGCTATACTGTCCTTCAGCCCCGGACCAACGTGGCTTGGGGGATGTTGATGACGACTACTCGGAGGATGACGTGGCTAATGCAAATTTCCCGGACTGCAAGGCGTGTGGAGAGGGAGATCTGGTACCGCTGTCCGACTTTGGCGGCCAAGGATCCGCAGTGCACTACAAAGCATGGATCTGCACAAATCCCACTTGTGGCTTCAACCTGAAAATCAGGAACGGCGACGTATACTTGAACGAGCCGATCCTCACCGAAGCGGACCGCCACCGGCGCCAGGCAGCCCGCCAGTAACGTAACTAACCCCCGGAGAACTTTGGGGGTTAGTTACATATCCTCAGAGGACGGCTTGCGAGGAAATGAGCCGGCTTTGAGTTCGACAGTCGCACGCCCGGACTCAAGGGAGTTTTCGCGGCCACCCCGGCCGCCATCTAATAAACGCGGCCGGTTCGCTATCGCTGTAATCGGCCTGGGTTCTCTGTTTGCCCTCGCCGGGATTGGCTACCTGGTCTACGCAGAGATCGCGCGCTCAAGGCTTGGCGATCTTGTTTACGAGGTGTCGCCCGTTGAGCGTGAGGGTTGGGTCGCCGCTCCCCTTCCAGCTGGCCGGTCCTCGGACACCCCGGCGTCGAGCGACCCTTCGCAAGATCTCGAGCCTGACGAGGTTACGACTGGTTCCGTAACTTCCGAGTCCCTGGAGGCCACACTACTATTCCCCGCACGGTGGACCAATCCCAGATACTGGTCTGAGCCGGAGTGGGCGGGATCATTGCCGTACGGGAGCGCAGATCTTCCGGACGGGTTTGTGTACCTGAATTCGGCGGAGATCATCAGGGATCCAGGCGTCTTTTCGGCTGCCGACACTCTTGAGATACCGGCCATACGGCTCAGCACGTCCGTCTATGGACTCGCCGTCTACGACGAGGGTGGCGATCAACTCTGGGAGAGCCCGGTCGATATCGTTGGTCACATACCCGGGACGGCGCTCCCCGGGGAAACCGGGGCCGGCTGGTACTTCGGCCACCTGCAGAGTCCGGTACGCGGCGAGGGCAACGTGTTTCATGATCTTCCGGACGTGGTGGAGCTAATCAAACATGATCCGGTGGATATCATCATTGGCAGTACCAAGGGCGAATTCCTTTACAGGGTGACCAAGACCGGGTTCATCCACAGGGATGACCTCGTCCTTGACCAGACCTCCGCCTCTACGGTCACGCTGGTCGTCTCCTATCCGAAGCTTGTGTACGACCAACGGCTCCTCGTAACCGGAGAACTCCTGGCCTTCCGTCCTCCCGGCTAAACATGCCGGGCTCCCGCGCCGAACAAGCCACGGGCGATCTCACACTGATTTAACGGGGCGGCGCGGCTATAATTCACAGTACTTTGTGAAACAGAGCGCAATGACCTGATATGAGGCTTCCACAACCAAGTGGCTACCCTTCAAAGTGACGCCCAGCCTGATGGCCGGATGAACGGCATCCCTGGCGTAATCAACGATAATTTCCTGATCGTTGTACTTGCCGTGATGGTCGTCGGAGCAATCATCCAGATCACGCTGGGCGGTGTCGTAAGGGTCACCGAGTCCGGGCTGGGATGCCCCGACTGGCCGTTATGTCACGGATCGATCATCCCGAAATGGGAATACCACACGATGATCGAGTGGAGTCACCGCACGGCCGGATCCATAGTTGGACTCTTTTTCATCGCGGCGGTGGTGCGCGTATGGGTATCCCATCGGCAGAACACTTTCCTTGTTGCGGTTACGACCGGAGCCCTGGTCCTGATCGGCATCGTCGGAGGCATCGGCGGCGCTGTTGTGCTGTCCGAGGTTGAACCGGCACTAAGGACACTACACCTCGGTCTCGCCGAGCTCGTGGTTTTGCTGGCCTTGCTGGCACTCGCATCTGCGGTGACCGGATGGACCCCGGGCCAGATTTCGAGCGTTTCAAGCGGAGTGGCGGGAGCGGCAGTAGAATCTGCCCAGAACCTGCGGAATCTCGTCACGATTCGACGGATCACCATCCTGGCAACGGTGCTCGTACTTGCAACACTACTGTCCGGTTCTTACGCCGTTTGGCGGGGCGCCGGGGCCGTGTGCCCAAGTTGGCCACTTTGCGGCGGATCGATCATCCCAGAGTCGGAACTTGTATGGATCCACGCCGCACACAGATTGATCGCCGCCGCCACCACTCTCGTAGCCCTGTACGCAGCTCACAAGGCGTTCCGGCTCCCCGGGGCCTCCAAATTAGTCCGATTACTTTCAATTGGCGCTATGGTGGTCGTGGTGGTCCAGGTTCTGGTTGGAGCGGCGAACCCCTGGACGGATTTCTCGGATTGGGCACAGGCCATACACCTGTCCATGGCGACGATCATGTGGACAGACCTCGCCCTACTGGTAGCGGTGCTTGTCATGCAACCTTATAGCGGCAAAGTCACACGAGAGTCAGGTGTGGGATCACAACAAAATGTCGGCGCCTGATCTCTACGGCGTCAAATCAGGCTTTACGGGCATGACGGCCGTGCTTAGAGATTATGTATCTCTGACCAAACCGCGGGTCATGACACTTCTGCTGCTGACCTCGGTAACCGGAATGATCCTCGCCGCCGGTGGATTTCCGGACGGCGTCGTATTCGTCGCCGTTCTTGTCGGCGGGATCTGTGCGTCCGGCGGTGCAAGCGCCCTGAACCACTGGCTGGACCGCGACATAGATCTCGAGATGAAACGGACGGCCACCCGCCCCGTCGCAAGCGGTCGAATCCGCCCGATGAGCGCGTTCGCCTTCGGCGTCGTCCTGAACGTAATCAGCTTTGGTGTGCTGTTTGCGTGGGCCAATCTACTGGCGGCGCTGCTCGCGATGTTGGGCACGCTTATCTACGTCATTATCTACACCATCTGGCTGAAACGCTCATCCGTCCAGAACATCGTCATCGGCGGTGCAGCCGGGGCTATCCCGCCCATGGTCGGTTGGGCCGGCGTGGAGAACAGCATCGGCCTTGAGGCCTGGTACCTGTTCGCCATCATCTTCTTCTGGACTCCGCCACACTTCTGGGCGCTCGCGCTCCTCATCAAGGACGAATACAAGGCGGCCGGAATTCCGATGTTGCCTGTGGTCGCGCCTCGCTCGACGACCAACATCTCGATCATGTTGTACACCGTGCTACTGGTAGCCCTGACCCTGGCATTCGTGGCGGCTACCGATAAGCTCGGGCTGATCTACTTCGTGCCAGCGGTCGTGCTCGGGGCCATATATATCTTCCTGACCGCACGCCTTTTCCGGGACGAAACCCGGCCGGTCATACTCGGACTCTACAAGTACTCGCTGCTATACCTCTCGTTACTGTTCGTGGTCGTGATGGTGGACGGCACGATCGGCTAGGTTAGCGAGCGGCATCGTCAAGACCAGCGCATAAATTAAAAGGACGCCCATTTCATGTGGCGTCCTTTATATATTCGTCTTTTCGGCCGACGGCGTTTCTATACGCTAGATCCGCTCCAGTAAATCCCCTGTGACGGGGACGCTATCAGGCGGCGAGCGCCTCGCTCGCCACGCGGGCGACCTCAGCAAATGCATCTGGCTCACGAACCGAGAGGTCGGCGAGCTGCTTGCGGTCGATCTCCACGCTGGCCAGCGTCAGGCCGTGGACCAGCCGTGAGTAGCTCAGGCCGTGGATTCGTGCCGCTGCATTGATGCGAAGGATCCAGAGAGCCCGCATCTCACGCTTGCGCAATTTGCGGTGTGCCGTCTGGTAAGCCATTGCGTGAAGCAACGACTCCCGCGCGACCTTGTATCGTCGATTACGCGATCCGCGGTGGCCGCGAACGGCCTTTAGTACGGCTCGATGCCTTCGGTGTTTTGTGGTGCCGCGCTTGACTCGTGCCAACTGAGGCTTCTCCGGTGACTAATTGTGACGGCGATCGCCCGGATGATCGGTGCGATCTACCTGTCACTTCGTTAACGTAATCAGGGCGACGACACGCGTCGATCTGAAGAAAATGAGTTTCAGGAAGTTACTAAGGATGACGCTTCCGGCGTTTCGCCGCAAGCATCGGGAGTGTCTATCGGCCGAGCAGCCGTTTGATTCGCTTCGCGTTCGCGGGCGAGGTGCCAATCTTCTTGTCGAACAAACGACGGACCCGTGACGATTTGTTCCGGCGCAGGTGGCTCTTAGGACCTTTTGTCCTGAGAACCTTTCCGGTGCTGGTTACGTGAAACCGGCGTTTTGCGCCTTTGTGGGTCTTGATTTTGGGCATTTAGTTATTTGGTGCTTTCGCTTGCTGCGCTGGCCCGGGCGCTGGCCGCAACGGCCACCTCGTCCGGCGCCAGGATAATGCTGAGTGAACGCGCCTCCATCATGGGCGCTCGTTCCAGTTTTGCTCCATCTGCAAGTGCCTCCGCGGCTCGCCTCAAGAGCTTGACAGCCAGGTCAGGGTGGGCGATTTCTCGTCCCCTGAACCGTACCGTCACTTTGACCTTGGCCCCACCGGCCAGCAGGTCACGGGCACGCCTGATCTTCGAGAGGAAGTCGTGCTCGCCGATCTTCATGCTCAACCGTACTTCACGAAGTTCGTTTCGAGCTTGACCCTTTTTTGCATCGCGCTCGCGTTTCTGTTGCACAAACTTGAAGCGACCATAGTCAAGCAGTTTGCACACCGGCGGCGTCTGGTTTGGAGCGACCTCAACGAGGTCAAGTCCCTCCTCCTCCGCCCTCTCAACCGCGGCCTGTAAATCCAGTACGATTCCAGAGCCATCTTCTTCAATAATCCGCACTTCCGGAACTCGGATCTGGCGGTTAATTCGGTAATCGCGGGCTATATGCGGGATCCTCTGCCCATCGGCCGTAAAGCCTCAGGAATAATGATTTTTTGGACACTGATTGACCACTTTGAAGAATACCACGGCGAACGGTCACAGGTCTACGTATGACTGTTCGAAACTCGGCTGGTTGCCGGGGCTCACAAGATCTGTACTGGAACGTACGCCGTATGTACTTTTGATCAACTATCTGGATTCCCGCCATCTTTACCCGGTAAAAATCCATGCTGGCACGGGAGTTGAAACGGGGTCTTATGATAGGATAAATTGGTCGTAATCCTTAGATTACCGCCCGATGTCACAATTGTTAACGAAATCGGGATGAAGATCGTCGACATCTAACGGACGAACTTCAAAACTTGTACGGGGCGACCACACCTGGCGAAACCGGGATTGTCAGGTCGTCCGGTCACCTTAGGAGGTGACTGTGAGCCGGCGCTGGATGCGTAACAGCCTGATCTACCTTCTGATCGTCGTCGCCGTGATAATGGTGTTCTTCCTGTTCTTCGACAGCGGTCCTCTTGATGGCGCGCAAGAAATTCCGATCAGTGAGGTCGTTGAGCTCGCTGAAAACCCCGGAAACGAACGCACCATGATCGAGGTCGATGGCGACGATCTGACTATCAGAGTCGGCGCTAACACGTTTGTGTCCCGCAAAGAACCGGGCTCAAGTATCGTCGAACTCCTGGGCCAGGTTGGGGGCCAGGGCAACGTCTCGATCGAGGTCAAAGACTCCGGCAGTGGACTCGGAAGCTTCGCCGGTCTACTTATAAACTTCCTGCCCCTGATCCTGTTCGGCGGGATCCTGCTGTTCATGATGCGTCAGGCGCAGGGCAGCTCTAATCAGGCGATGGGCTTCGGAAAAAGCCGCGCACGCATGTTCGTCGGCACCAAAGCGACCGTGACCTTCTTTGATGTGGCCGGCGCGCCTGAGGCCAAACAGGAACTTGAGGAAGTCGTTGAGTTCCTCAAGTTCCCGGAACGCTTCGTCGCGCTCGGCGCACGGATCCCGCGTGGCATCCTTCTTGTAGGACCTCCCGGCACGGGCAAGACGCTGCTTGCGAAAGCGGTTGCGGGCGAGGCCGGTGTTCCTTTCTTCTCTATCTCCGGTTCCGAATTCGTCGAGATGTTCGTCGGAGTCGGCGCTTCCCGTGTACGTGACCTGTTTGAACAGGCCAAGCGGCACGCTCCCGCGATCATCTTTGTCGACGAGATCGACGCCGTCGGTCGTCACCGCGGCGCTGGACTTGGCGGCGGGCACGACGAGCGGGAGCAGACCCTGAACCAGATCCTTGTGGAGATGGACGGGTTTGAATCCAGCACCAACGTAATTGTTATCGCCGCCACCAACCGGCCGGATATCCTGGACCCGGCGCTCCTCCGCCCCGGTCGATTCGACCGCAGGGTGACGCTTGACTCTCCGGACATCCGGGGCCGCACCGCCATCCTCGACGTTCACGCCAAGGGCAAGCCCCTTGCCGACGACGTTGACCTTCAGAACCTCGCCCAGCAGACCCCCGGTTTCAGCGGCGCGGACCTCGCGAACTTGATCAACGAAGCGGCTATTCTCGCCGCCCGTCGCAATAAGAAAGAGGTCGGCCAGGACGAGATGCTCGAGGCGATCGACCGACTTATCGCCGGACCTGCCCGAAAGAGCAAGGTCATTTCCGTGCACGAAAAGAAGGTCACCGCATTCCACGAATCCGGACACGCGATCGTGGGCTACTTCATGCCCCACGCCGACAAAGTCCACAAGATTTCTATCGTCGCCCGGGGCCGCATGGGCGGGTACACTCGCTATCTCCCGGACGAGGAGCGAACGCTCCAGACGCGGAGCCAGTTTGAGGCGTTAATAGCCACATCAATGGGCGGACGCGTCGCCGAAAAACTGGTCTTCGACGAGATAACAACCGGAGCGTCAAACGATATCGAAAAGGCGACGCAGATCGCAAGAGCGATGGTCATGCAGTACGGCATGAGTGACAAACTCGGTCCGCGGCTTTTCGGCAAACGAGAGGAAATGGTGTTCCTTGGAAGAGACCTCGGCGAACACCGCGACTACGGTCCGAAAACCGAGGAGTTAATCGACGCAGAGGTCGACCGTCTACTCGAGGACGGTCGGCTGAATGCGATTCGTATCATCACGGAGAAACGAGATCTCCTAGATGCTATATCCAACTTCCTGATCGAGCATGAGACTATCGACGGGAAGCAGATGGTCGAGATCGTAGAGGGAAGAGACCCGCTCGTAACTCTGGCTCCCAAGCCAGAGGCGTCCACCGAGACTGGTGAATCGGAAGAGTCGGAAAACCCGTCGTCGTCTCCGGAATCCGTGGATCAGGGCCGAACTCCTGACATCAGGGATGCCAACCCTCAACCGGGCCTCGACTAGCAGCTGAAATACCCTGGAATTCTGGGGCCGCAAGGCCCCACTTCCCGACACTTATTCGGTACCAGATCCGGTCTGTGTCTGATCCTGTGGCTTCAAGGCGCGCGATCGGTAGTACAGCCCCCATCGGTTCATCGCTTCCCGGATTCGCGCGTCATCCAACTCTGCAATCTCATTGAAGAACCCGGCTAGCACGTGCGCCGGACGGACATTGTCCTCGCACACCCAGCTTCGATCCCCGGGGACCATATAGAGAAGTCCGTTCTGGTGGGGGCACTCCATCTCCATGGATGCGCTCCCCTGCCCGGTCTTCAGCGTGAACCCGCCGCCCTTCATCGCGGGGCCACTGGACGGCGTTTCTTGGGCGTTCATATCTCTCCTCGTACCGGGCGGTAGCGCCGGTTAATCTCGCTGGAGGTTCGTGGTGGAGCATACAAATGTCGCTCCGCTGACCGGTATTTCGAGCACTACTAGTTTTGACCGTCACCGGATGGAGCAGGAACCGCCCCGATGTCCAGAACGATGTCGGCTCATATTAGAGTAGCCTTGTGTCGACCAGAGTTGCCTGGTTAACAGGGTCTTACAGAGACCAATCAGGAGACGCCTATGGGCATCCACTACCAGGACCGTGACATTGTCGTTTACAAGACATCGTGCGGGCCTTTCGATAACAACTGTTACTTACTGGTTTGTCGTAAGACAGGTCAGAGCGCCATCGTGGACACTCCGGAGGATCCGGAGCCCGTGATCAAGCAGGCGCGCGATACCACCGTCAAGGCAATTCTGATCACCCACAACCACAACGATCACCTCGCCGGGTTCGATACCGTCTTTGGCACCCATAATGTTCCGGTCCACATCGGGACGATGGATGGCGAATCTCTTGACGGCAAGGGCGTCACTGAGTGGATCCCCGAGGGCAATATCAATAACGTCGGGGAACTGAAGATCAGGTCTATTCACACACCGGGCCACACCCCCGGATCAACCTGTTACGCCATCACCACAGAGTCCGGCAATCACACCCTGCTCCTGTCAGGAGACACGCTGTTCCCGGGAGGGCCCGGACGGACGATAAGTCCGGAGCTTTGCCGTCAGGAAATAAAGAGCATCACCGGCCGCCTGTACACACTTCCGGACAGCACGGTAGTGCTCCCCGGTCACGGCGCGGACACGACCATCGGTAAATCAAAAGATGAATACGGCGTCTTCGCCTCCAAGACCCATGAGGATGATCTGCACGGCAATGTGACCTGGCTGGAGGATTAGTGCAGATACCCGGCGTCATCCGTTCCGGCGGTGAAGACCGTCAGATCAACGTCCCGTGGTCGATAAGAGATGTGCTCCTGGCGTCCGGCGTCGTGATCGGCGTCGTGATCGTCACGATCGTCGTCGCATCGCTGTTGCTCAGACTGGCCGGCGAGGACGGCGACTGGCTCGCTGATGGCGAACTACTTGGATTTCCGGCGCCATTGGCACTGGCGCTCTTACTGGAAGCGTTCTTCCTGGGCGCCGTCTATTTTTACGCCGGCGTAAAACGCGCGGCCACAATCCGGCAGTTGGGGTTTTTAGCGCCCGCAGGCAGAAAGCCCTACCTCCTGACACTCGGCGCGTGGCTGGCCGGTCTCGCCGCCCTGATTGTCTGGAACCTGCTTACCCAGATCATCGGCATCGATCTGCTGAAGATCCCAGAACCTGCCGACGAGCTGGTGGACTACTCCGGCATCCAACTGGCATTTTCTCTAATCATCATCGGTCTATTTGGTCCGTTCTGCGAAGAAATCTTTTTCCGCGGGTTCGCCCTGCCCGTTTTTGCCAGGCGTTACGGACTCTGGGGCGGCATAATCATTAGCGCCGCCCTGTTTTCGGCGTTCCATTTCAGCATCGGGGCGCTGGTCCCGATCTTTATATTTGGTATCGTCCTGGCGTGGCTTTACGTGCGCACCGGGTCGATCTATCCGAGTATGGTCGCCCACGCAGTTCAAAACATAGTGGCGACACTTCTGGTCAGTTGACGGTTTCGCGGCCCATAAGCAAGAAAGTTAACTTCTCTGAGATGTCAGAAAGACTGAGCGCCGCGTTTCGACGAGCCAGAGATGAAGGTCGCGCCGCATTAGTGCCGTTCGTCACCGTTGGCTATCCATCCGTTGAGGCCACGCTCAAGATCGTTCCGGAGCTTGAAGCCGCCGGTGCAGATGTGATCGAGCTCGGGGTCCCGTTCAGCGATCCGCTGGCCGAGGGGCCGACGATCCAGAAATCCAGCCAGCACGCGCTTGAACAGGGCGTCTCTTCTGGAACGGCGATGGCGGTCGCGCGCGATCTGCGGAACGCTGGCGTGAAGGCGCCAATGGTGTTCATGGGCTACTACAACCCGATCCTGTCGTACGGCACAGAGCGCTACTGCAAGGACGCAGCGGAAGCGGGTATTGACGGGTTGATCGTCCCAGACCTCCCGGCTGAAGAGAACGCGGAGCTGAGAGGGCTGACGGAAAAGTACGGCCTGAGCTTGATCCCGCTGGTGGCGCTCACCAGCCCCACTCGGAGGGTCGAGGAGGCGTGTGCCGACGCCTCCGGCTTCATCTACTGCGTCGGCGTACTTGGCGTTACCGGCGTGGCTGAGACGGCCTTTGACCGGGTCCACGGACTGGTGGACGAGGTCCGGCAGCACACGAGCCTGCCGGTAGGTGTCGGCTTCGGAATCCGGACGCCGGACGATGTACGAAAGGTGTCAGGATTTGCTGACGCGGCCATAGTGGGGAGCGCTCTGGTGGATGTCATCGGGGCCGGGCCTGAAGAGACATCCGCAGAGCGCGCGGGAGCGTTTGTACGCGAACTGGCCGAGGGGACCCGCGCGGGCTAAACTGCTCGCCGCGCAGTCGACCAAACTCGGCCTGCGGCGTCACGACAATATCTGGCTTAAATCTTTGGGAGCACGATGACAGTTAGAGGCGTACGCGGGGCCACGACGGTGACCGAGGATACAAGAGAAGCGATTCTCGACGCGACCACAGAGTTGATTACCGAGATCGTTTCAGCCAACGGGATAGACAAAGACGATCTCGCCTCGGTCCAGTTCACGACCACCATCGACCTCGTATCTGAGTTCCCGGCCGTCGCAGCCCGGATGCTGGGATGGGTGCACGTGCCGCTGCTCAATAGCCACGAGATGGCCGTGCCGCATGGATTCCCACGCTGCATCCGAGTGCTGATGATGTGGAACACAGATCGAGCACCGCAAGATGTAAAACACATTTACCTGCGAGACGCGGTAAACTTGCGCACGAAACAGAGCGACCTGACCTGAACAGAACAAGAGAAATCAAGTAAATGATCGGTCGACCGGTGACATTTGAAGGCGCGTCTTCGGCACACACATTGGTGTGCAGTGCCTTTACGCGTTTCACCCTGGTCCCGTTGTTTACGAGCGGGCGTCCCTATACCTATAGCGGCTAACTTTCCGCCCGGGCGCCCGTAAATTCCAATTTCTTGCTGCCCCACGTTACTTGCGCGCGTATTCCGCACATCCCTCCTAAAAGGTCACAGGTTTACATGACTCATCCAGGCATTTTCTCCATCGGCGACCGTCCGGTATGCCACCATCTACGGTTCCTTTATCCAGGCCGCCAGTAGCCCGAACCTCCACTCACACACCATTCACACCGATTACGGAAAGAACCTGAAACGATATGACTACCTCTAATGTAAATGTGGAACGTATGGATCGTCTTGGCACCCCGGACGACTACCTCCTGGAGCTCCCGATCACGCCCGAGGCGACGGCCCTTGTTGCGCGTGCCCGCCAGGAACTGGAAGACATAATGGCCGGTAAGGATGACCGCATGGCGATGCTAGTTGGCCCCTGCTCCATCCACGACGAGAAGGCCGGGCTTGAGTACGCCCAGAAACTGGCGAAACTCGCCAAGCGTGTGAGCGATCACATACTCGTCGTGATGCGGGTGTACTTCGAAAAACCGCGGACAACGGTCGGCTGGAAGGGTCTCATCAACGACCCCAACCTGAACGGCACGTTCGACGTGGCGACGGGGCTGCGACGCGGCCGCAAATTCCTACTGCAGGTCGCAGAGCTTGGGTTGCCGGCGGGCACCGAGTTTCTTGACCCGTTCACGCCGCAGTACATGGCGGACCTCGTGTCCTGGGGAGCGATCGGCGCACGCACCACCGAGAGCCAGACGCACCGGCAGATGGCCAGCGGATTGAGCATGCCGATAGGCTTCAAAAACGGTACCGGCGGCACGCTCCAGATCGCCGTCGACGCCATGGTTGCAGCCGAGTCCCCGCACGCATTTCTAGGGATAGACGGTGGCGG
Organism: Dehalococcoidia bacterium; assembly: GCA_046583455.1. Classification (GTDB taxonomy): domain Bacteria; phylum Chloroflexota; class Dehalococcoidia; order Lucifugimonadales; family Lucifugimonadaceae. The sequence goes on from JAYGCG010000112.1 coordinate 35,388, forward strand.
CCGTGCCAGCGTCGTACACACGTCCGGCAATGTCGGCGTTCACCTGATCTTGAGGGGCGGGGCAGACGGCCCGAACTACGACGCTGATTCGGTAGCAAAAGCCGCCAAACTTCTTGGCGCGAGCGGTGTGTCCGAGCGACTTGTCATCGACTGCTCCCACGCCAACAGCAATAAGGACCACAACCGTCAGCCGATCGTGTTCCGTGACGTTATCAAACAGCGGGTGGACGGCAACAGTTCCGTCGCCGGCATCATGCTCGAAAGCCATCTAAACCCCGGCGCACAGAAGCTCGTCAACGGTCTTGAGGGCCTCAAGTACGGCGTCTCGATCACCGATGCGTGCATCGACTGGGCCACGACGGAAGAGCTGCTTCTGGAGGCACACGGGGCGCTTTCCGGGAAGGTCGGAGCGACGGCCTGACCCGGGGTCAATTCCAATACCATCAGGGCATCGGGGAAAGTTGGCGACTACACGTCGCCAGGAAGTTGAAATTCGATGATTGTCACAATGGAACGGCTGGCCACCGAGGAGCAGATCCAGGCCGTCGTCTCAAACGTCGCCGAGACCCAGAACGCTACCGAACTGATCCGCGGCGTTGAGCGCACCGTGATCGGGGTCGTAGGGGATCACATTAACGAGGATCTTCGCTCCCGGCTGGAAGCGCTGCCGGGTGTAGAAGCTGTAGTCCGCATCACAAGGTCGTACAAACTCGGCAGCCGTGAGTTCCACCCGACCGATACCGTGGTCAACGTGAAGGGGGTCAAGATAGGCGGCGGCAACGCACCCGTCGTGATGGCCGGTCCCTGTTCCGTCGAGTCCGAAGAGCAACTCATGGCGACAGCCATCGCCGTGAAGGCGGCAGGCGCGACCGTCCTCCGTGGCGGCGCGTTCAAGCCTCGCACGACTCCATATTCGTTCCGCGGGTTGAAGGAAGAGGGCCTCAAGCTACTCAGGGCCGCCAGCGATGAGACGGGGCTTCCGATCATTACCGAGTTGATGTCCGAATCGGACGTCGAACTGGTGGCGAAGTACACAGACATCATCCAGATCGGCACCCGCAACGCCCAGAACTTCATGCTGCTGGACGCCGTTGGTGAGCTGGACACGCCGGTGCTGCTGAAACGCGGCATGGCGAATTCTTACGACGACTGGTTGAACGCGGCGGAGTACATCCTCGCCGGTGGCAACCGCAACGTGATCCTCTGCGAGCGCGGCATACGAACCTTTGAGACGTACACTCGCAACACCCTGGACATCGCAGCTATACCGGTGATCCACCGATTGAGCCACCTGCCCGTCGTCGCCGACCCGAGTCACGGCACCGGTCGGTGGCACATGGTGCTGCCGTTGGGCGTTGCCGCGGTGGCAGCCGGCGCAGATGGGCTACTCATCGAGGTCCACCCGAACCCGGATCAAGCTATGTCTGACGGGCCGCAGTCTGTAACCTTTGAAAACTTCAGACACCTCATGGATGGAGTCCGCAGCGTCACCGGTGTGGGATCGGACAACCGGGTTCCGCTCCGTGCGCAGGCGCTGGGCGTATAGTCCGCCTTCTTCTCAGCTTTCAGAATGTCAGGACAATGAGCCTCCAGTCCCAGCTCAAGGCAGCGTCTCCGGGCCGGCCGGGCGTGGTAACCGTCGGCACGTTCGATGGCGTCCACATCGGACACGCGCGTCTGTTTGAGGCGACCATCGAACTGGCACGTGCGACCGGCGCTGACAGCATCGCGATCACGTTCAAGTACCCGCCGCGTGAACTACTTGACCCTGCCAGGTCCGTACCCCATCTGGGACCTCTAAATGAGCGAGTTGTGCTGATAAAAGGTCTTGGGATAGACCACGTGATCGAGGTCGATTTCGACGACCAGATTCGCAACATCGGCGCGGACGACTTCGTGCACATTCTGATGGCGGAGCTGGACATGAAGGGACTTGTCCTTGGACCCGGAGCGACCGTCGGTCACGATCGCGGCGGCGACGAGGCTCGCATGAAGGCGCTGGGCGAAGATCTGGGATTTGAGCTACGTGTCGTCCAGCCGGCAAAGGTGAACGGGGTCGTGGCGCGTAGCTCTACCATTCGGGCCGCCCTCAGCTCTGGCGATATGGCGACCGTATCAGAGTTGCTGGGACGCACATTCAGCATCACCGGCATTGTGACGGAGGGCGATCGCAGGGGTCGAACGCTGGGCTTCCCGACGGCGAACATCAAACCTGACCCCTCGGGCGTGATCCCAGCTGACGGTATATACGCCTGCAACGTGACGACCAGTAGCGGCGCCTACCTCGCAGCGACGAGTATCGGCGTCCGGCCAACCTTCGATAACGGACCGCGGATCATCGAGCCGTTCTTACTGGATTTCAATGACGATCTGTACGGCCAGCAGATCACCGTGGAGTTCGTGAAGCGCCTGCGCGGGGAGGAGCGATTCGACAGTGTCGACGCGCTGATCGTACAGATGAATAACGACGTCAGTGAAACTCGCCAACTATTCGGCACAGCACACCAGCAGACAGGATCCCGTTAGCGCCATGGACATCATCGAAGAGCTGCGCTGGCGCGGGGCGATATTTGATTCGACGCCCGGCGTGGAGGAGATGCTGGGCAGTGAGAAGACCACCGTGTACGTCGGTTTTGATCCGACCGCGCGCAGCCTTCACGTCGGCAACCTTGTTCCGATCATGGGACTTGTGCGAATGCAGCGGCACGGCCACTCCCCAATCGCCATAGCAGGAGCGGGCACGGGGATGATCGGAGACCCGTCTGGACGGGACGACGAGCGACCGCTTCTGACTGTGGAACAGATCGACGACAACGTCGAGAACATCAAACTCCAGCTCGCCCATTTCCTTGATTTTGACGTCAAGTCCAACCCGGCGCGCGTCATCAACAATGCTGACTGGCTGCGCAAGATCGGAATGACAGACTTCCTCCGTGACGTCGGCAAGCACTTCACGGTCAACTACATGCTGTCCAAGGAGTCCGTGGAGGCCCGCATGACCCGCGAGCAAGGCATCTCGTACACGGAGTTCAGTTACATGCTGCTCCAGGCGTACGACTACCTCGTTCTGCATGACGACTACGGTTGCAATTTGCAGATGGGTGGTTCCGACCAGTGGGGCAACATTCTGGCCGGCGTTGAGCTGATCCGGCGGGCACGCGGGCATCAGGCGTACGCGCTATCGTACCCGCTCATCACCACGGCATCCGGGGCAAAGTTCGGCAAGTCCGTCGGCGGAGCGCCAACGCTGGACCCGGAAGAGACCTCTCCGTACCGGTTCTACCAGTACTGGATCAATGTCGATGACGCGGACGTGATTCCGTACATGAAGCTGTTCACACTGCTTGAGCCGGACGAGATCGATGGATACGAAGAAGGGGTGGCTTCAGAACCGCAAAAACGGGAGGGGCAGCGCGCCCTGGCTCGCACGATGACGGAGATGGTGCACGGACCGAACGGCGTGGCGACTGCGCAGCGTGCCACAGATGTGCTTTTTGGCGGCGAGATGGGTGGCTTCACGGCGAGTGAGTTGCTGGACATCTTTGCGGACGTGCCGTCAGTCAAGATGCTGCGACAAGAGTTCCAGGACGAGGGAACGCCGTTACCGGTCGTTCTCACGGCGGCTGGAGCAGCTAAATCCAACGGTGAAGCACGTCGATTGATCGAAGGGGGGGGCATATACCTGAACAACCTGCGAGTTGATGACGTAAATACACGTGTGACCCGGGACAACGGAATTGACGGCGAGGTTCTTGTGATACGGCGAGGCGCCCGGAACTACTTTGTAGTTCGGATTGTGTGAACCCAACCTGAAGTTCACATCCACATCACGCCATATCGGCCTGAGTGTGGCTAAACTTGTGCTTCGGCGCCCTCCTGGCGAAGTAGTCCATTAAGGGTCGCGCCGTGGCGCGTCCTAACGTCACCCACATATCGACCTCCAGATTTACAGGCAACACGACGGGAAGAAATGTCCGATTTGAACCTGAGAATCCCCGGCCCGGTGCCTCTACCCGAGGAAGTCCTCGAACTGGTCGGCAGACAGATGATCAACCATCGCGGACCGGAGTTCGCAGACATCATCGACCGGATGACGAGAAACTTCAAAACGATACTCGGCACTCAGGGGCGCGCATACTTCCTGACCGCATCCGGCACGGGTTCCATGGAGGCGGCGATCGTAAATACGCTGTCCCCGGACGACCGGATACTCTCGATCAGCATCGGATCCTTCGGCAACCGCTTCGGCGACATCGCAGAAGCGTACGGAGTTGAGGTCACACGGATCGAGTTCGAGTGGGGCAAGGCAGCCGACCCCGAACGTGTCCGTGAAGAAATTCGCTCGATGCAAGACTGCGCTGCCGTCGTGGTCACGCACAACGAGAGTTCCACCGGCGTGATGAACCCGATCGAAGCCCTTTCGAAGGTGATCCACGAAGAGTCCAACGCTCTCGTGCTTGTGGACGCAGTGAGCAGCGCCGCCGGCGTCCCGCTGCCGATGGACGACTGGGGTCTCGACGTGGTCGGCACCGCTTCTCAGAAATCGTGGGTGGCCCCGCCCGGCATCGCAATGGTCGCAATGAGCGACCGCGCATGGAAGGCGCACGAGGCTTCCACGATCCCGAGTTACTACTTCGACATCGATCAGTACGAGAAGTTCCTGCAGATGGGCCAGCCGCCGTTCACCCCGGCGCTCTCCACTATCTATGCCCTGGACTATTCGCTGCAAGCGATCATCGACGAGGGCATCGAAGAGGTTCTTATCCGACACGCCGCACGGGCGCAGCAGACGCGTGATGGCGCAAAGCGAATTGGCCTGGAGCTGTTCCCTGATGAATCGGTAGCTTCAGACACGGTAACCGCCATTCGTGTGCCAGATGACATCGATGGCAAGGCGCTGGTGTCCCACGCACGAGACGTCTACAACGTTGAGCTGGGTGGCGGTCAGGAAAAACTGGCCGGGAAGATTATCCGAATCGGTCACATGGGATGGGTACTGCCGGAACACATCGACGAGAGCATCACCGCCGTGGAGAAAACGCTGGCGGACCTGCGAGCGTAACCACCAGTGGGGAGTTATTGGGCGGGCGTTCTTCTTATCTCCAGCGCGAATTCAGCCGTAGATTCGTGTCGGGCAACGGCGAAAGGCGGCTCCAGTTGGGGCGGGTCAAACAAACCGGATACCGAAACATCCTGATCGCGCGATCCGGCCTACTTTTTGTGGCACTTTTAGCAGCGCTGGTGATGGCGTGCGGAAGTAGCGCGAGTCCCGGCGACTCCAGCAGCCCCGGTGACACGGTGAATGATGCCTCGCCCACGACGCAGCCCACCATTTCTTCCTCATCTGCAGCAGCCGCGCCGGATGCCACTGCGGCTCCATCCGACACGTCCGCCATCAAATTAGCCACGCCAAACCCCAGTTCCACCACCAAGATCGTGTTTGCACCCGATTTCGAGTTGCCGCAGGCGGGCGGCGGGACGGTCAGACTCTCAGACGTTTACTCCCGTGCCAACACCGTACTCGTGTTCTACCGGGGCTACTTCTGAGGTATCTGCCGTAACCAGCTCGGCGAGCTGCAAGAGATCTACTCGGAACTCAAAAAAATTGGCGGTGAGGTGGTAGCGCTGAGTGTGGATGACGCCGAAAGCGCCGTCGAAATGAAGGACGCGTTCGGACTCGAGTTCCCAGTGCTGTACGACACCGATACGGCCGTCGCCACCACGTACGGCCTGTACGATCTTCTTGGAGATGGAGTTTCAGCGCCCGCGACCTTCATCATCAGAACAGACGGCACGATAGAGTCCGCGCTAATCGGCACAACGATCGGTGAGCGCCCGACACCTGACTCGATACTCGACGTGCTCGCCTCGCTTGCGGGTATGGACCGGGCGGCGATGACGGACACCGGCGACGATGCCAGCGACGCCGTTGAGGTCGTCTTGCCGATGACAGGGGCGCCTGAGGTCGGCCAGCTGGTACCAAACTTCGACCTGCCAACGGCGAACGGTGAATCCGTCTCTCTCAGCGAAAACCTGGGCGAGGGTAACGTCGTGCTGGTGTTCTTCCGCGCCTGGTGGTGAGTGTTCTGCCGCCAGCAACTCGTGCAGTTGCAAAAAAATTACGACGAAATCACAGCACTAAACGCCGAGGTCATTGCCGTGACCACACAGGACCTGAGCGCCGCATCGGGGTCAATCGAATCCGTAGGCATCTCATTTCCTCTCGCCTACGACGTCACGACCGCAGTCCCGCGGCAGTGGGAACGGTTCGACAACTTCGATACCGAGCTAGCGGACGCCGCGATATACGTAATCGATAAGGACGGGGTGCTGGTGTGGGAGTCGATCGGCGACAACTACCAGCACTATGTGAAAGCGGACGAGATCATCGAGCAACTTGAGTCGATAGACGGCTGAAGGGCTCTCCCGCCAGTAGAGCGGTTCATTCAGCCGCCGAATCTATCGCCTGTTGAACCAGCGTTACCAGTTCGTCCTCTTGCCAGGGCTTTAACAGAAAATTTATCGCCCCAAGATCACGAACCGTATTCACCACGCCACTTCCCCGCTGTGCGCTTGCGATGATTACCGGAATCCCGGCGGTCGCAGGATTTTCCTTGAGTGCCAGAAGCGCTTCGTAACCGGTTACGACAGGCATCGCCAGGTCCAACACGATGGCGGCAGGCTGGATCTCAATGGCGGTCGTGAGTACGCGCTCGCCGGTGTTCAGCTCCATCGTTTCGTAACCAGCGTTTTGTAACTCCAAAACGATGGCTTCTCGAACGTCTTCATCATCATCCGCAACAAGAATGATTTCGGTCATCTTCGGAAATCTGCGGAATCTGAAGCATGGGGTTGATCGGGATGGGTTCGAAACATTGGCCGCGCCAGATCCGTGTCACTTGACCAGGGCAGGACCTGCACGGAGGAGTTCACCGAATGCCGATATATACCCGGAACGGAGATCACCAATGTTTCGTTCTTGGATTTCTTTATGTCCATGTCTCCAAGTGTCGACAAAAGTTACAGTCACACATCTGTGAGAACCGCTCACGGCAACTGCGGCAACGCTGACGGGCCGACTGCGGGTACCGCTAGTCGGACAGTCCGCTCGATTGAACAATTCGACATCTCGTCCGAAATTCATCTGTGCGTATCGCGTAACCCGGACAAATACCAGATGTGCGAGATATCACGCTGACCGCGTTTCGGGATTGCCCGATCTGTAGCCCGCCACCCGCCGTTCACACTGCGGCGTTCAAATTGTGACCCGGCCATCTCCCGATGTGAGGGGAGTGCGTCTGAAGTCGAATGCAGGACCGCGATTTTCAGGCAGCCCCCGTACCTATGGCCTGATCAATACGCCAGACAAGTTCTCCGTCTCCCCACGGCTTCTGCAAGAAATCGGCTGCGCCCAGCTCCCTGACCGCCGTCAATATTCCGCTGCGGGTCGCGGCGCTCGCTACGATCACCGGAATCCTCTGCGTTACTGGATCATCCTTAAGTGCAGAGATCGCTTCGTAGCCGTTCACCTTCGGCATCATCAGGTCTAGCACGATCACATCGGGCCGGGTTTCCAGGACGGTATTCACGATATTTTCGCCGTTCTCCAGCACAACCGTCTCGTAATCAACACCTTCCAGTTCCGCCACGAGAGCGTCACGGATGTCTTCCTCATCATCAACGACCAGTACCCGGACACTCACGTCGCGTTCCTCCTTTGGACGGAACCTGGCAGTGAGTCGAATCCGCTTTTGTAAACGGGTTGAGTCTTTTCTCCTGTCACGATCGATCCCAGAACGCGGCTCATAGTGACTGTTACCGTCGTGCCAATTCCGTATTCACTCTCGACCTCGATCTCTCCTTTATGAAGCTCGACAATCTTCTTGGATATGTAGAGACCAATTCCGGTTCCGGGTGTCGATGACTGTTCGGCCTCGGGCGCCCTGAAGAACAGAGAGAACAGTTGCTCGATATCCTCCACTTTCATCCCGCGGCCATGGTCTATCACGGACATCTTCACTTCATGGTCGCTCGTCAGCGTTGTTAGAACTATCTCAGTCCCCGAGGCGGAATATTTCACGGCGTTGCTGACGATATTTGTCAGCACCTAGATCATCCTTCCCCTGTCGGCATCAATCCACGCTACGCGCTTGTCTAGATTCAGCGTTAGCGTCTGGTAGCGGCCCGCAAGGGTCGGCTCAAACGAACGCGCTACCTCTTCAACCATGCCCTGAACGTTCACCGCCTCTTTCTGCAAGCGGATACGTTTTGACTCAATTCGGGACAGGTCGAGTAGATCGTCGATCAGCGCATTCAATCGCCATCCATTGCGCTCAATTGGCGTCAGGGATTTCAGATTGGAGTCATCAAGATTGTTTTTCTTATTGCCCTTGAGAATCCTGGTGAACGCTAATACTGCCGCCAGGGGCGTTTTGAGTTCATGCGAGACGCTTGAAAGAAACTCGTTTTTAGCTTTATCCAACCGCTGTAACTTGCGATTCTCTTCGTCGAGTCGTTTCGCGACCAGACGCTCGCTCAAGATAAGCCGATCGTTTTTCTTTGACATGAGACGCTCGCCCATGAACGCGACAACAGACATCACTGCAAGTAACGAGCCAATCACGGCCAGTGTCCATTTCGTGATAGCGGACTGCGTACCGCTGATCTCCGCCGCCAGAATGTCAGACACGTCGAGAACAATGTGGACCAGTAGAACCTGGCTGTCGCCGGCGGCGATTGATAACGGCATCCAAGCGTCTACAGCATCAAACGTCTTCTGATTCACCGTATCGCGATCTGACCCCAGAGGTAAGCCGCGGCGCAGGGTGGATATCGGCACACCGCTCCTGATCGCTTCAACCACCTCGTCACCCACGGGCAATCCAACCGCTTCACCCGATTCCCAGATCAGGTCGAATTCCGGGGTGTACAGGGACATGTGGCGCACATTACTGGATGACAAGAGTTGATCGACATCGCCGGCGCCTGTCAGCAAAAGAATGGCGGTGGTCGAGTCGATCTCGCCGGCCTCATATACGGACATGATCGTATCGGTAACCAGCAAACGCGACCGATCCTGGGTCAGTCCGATATTGGAAGTCACCTGCGAAAACGCAGTACCCACGATTCCGGCTTCAAGTGACGCGATCGCAGTTCCCGCACGCAGTGTCGCTTTTTCTCCAATACGCTCCGCGACGCGTTCGACAGCAATCGATGTAAGCCCCAGCGCTGCGATGCTGACGAGGATAAATATGATAGTGATTCGGTAACGTTCAATAGTCTCGGTAACGAGCATCGGACGCGCATCGAATCGCGATGTGGCGTCAACCATGTGTCTAAGGCTAGGGTTGTAATCGCCTTCACGCCATCGTGAAATCCACGACCTGAAAGTTACGGTATTTCAACCCAACACTGGTGTTAACTCTTGGAACCCTGAATACGCTCAGAGGGCTCCAACCGTTTACGCGCTGATCCAGCAATCAATACACCGTCTTGTGCAGACATGAAAGAGTGCGTAACGCCATCGTCATCACTGCTGTGTGTTGCCCCTGAAGCAAGGCTCAGGGGCCGCCTATTCTGCTGAAAGAGAGGCCCATGGCGGACCGGCGTTTGACCTAGAGTTCGCCCACAAGACTCTGGATCACGGCGCCGGTGTGCAGCTTCGGGTGGAAGTAGGTCGATTTAGACGGCAGCCGCTGGCCGCGTTTCACGATCGTCTCAAACGGTCCGATCGGCACCGCACGCATCACGAACCCTACCTGCGACGCGCCACCTGCCACAGATCGCAATACGGCAGCGGCGTTGTGCTCGAAAGCGATAACGGCCTGCTCGCGATCCGGGGCGAAAGTTGATCGTATCACCTCGCCATGCAGCCGGACGTAATCGGAAGCCTGAAGTTCATCCACGGCGTCTGCTGGAGAGCGCTTGACGCCTATCTGGAGTCGACCCGGCTCGATCCCGGCGAACCCTATCGCCACCTGATCCTGCGGCATCGCGTTCAACGCCTTCTCAAGGTCTGCCGCCGACGAGGGGTCTATCGGTCCCCTGTCTTCTAGGTCGAACGCTCCGGTAACGTACTCTCTGAACCGAGTTAATTCATCGTCCGTGGCGTTCTCCAACATGCGGTGGTAGCCAAGCAGGAGCAATCCCGGATCTTCTACGGATATGAGCGTCATCAAGCGGAAATTGACGGCCTCATCCGGCCCAACGGTGCGCTCCGCACGAACCTCTTCAAGATAGGTCAGGGCCGTCTCGTACCGGTGGTGGCCGTCCGCCATGTAAAGCTGCGTGTCCGCCAGCGCCGACGTTATGCTCTCGATATCAGACGAGTCAGAAATTCGCCAGAGCCGCATCGAGGGAAGTCCATCCGGCGCGGCGTCAGCGACCGACTCGCCGGCCATTGCCCGTTTCATCACCATAGCGACGGCGGAATCCGGGTCCCGATACAGCACCATCAGCGGGCTGTAGTTCGCCTTCGCTGACCGCATCAACTCAAGTCGGTCAACCTTGGGGCCTGGACGTGTGAACTCGTGCGGGAGCACAACGCCGCTATCAAAATCCACCAGCCGTACGGCGGATATTAGCCCCTGTCTGACATAGTCATTGTCGGCAAACGAAAACGTCTCCTCGATGACGTACATCGATGGCGAATCGGCTTCTTGCAGGACGCCTGAGGCTAGCCACTCGGACTGAAGCGCGGCCGCCCGGGCGTACCAGTCGTTGCCCGGCGTGTCCCCCGGTTCAGCCCTTCCCCATTCAAGGCGGATGACGTTGAACGGTGAACCGGCATAAAGCCGCTCCCGTTCCGCTTCCGAAATCACGTCAAAAGGCGGACATAGGAGCGTCGAAAGATCGCCCGCTGACCGGGTGTTGTATCTAACTCCACGGAAGGGTCTTACATCTGCCAACGCTCCGTGCCTCCTTATCATGTCAAATAATTCCTCACCCGTCGGGAAAGGCACACATGCTTCGTGTGAGGGATAAGTTTCATCTCAGGGCTGAACCGCGCCGGGTGAACCCGGGAAGCAATGAGTATATGCGTGCCTATGGCCGATTTACGTGCGATTAACGTCAAGCGACCGGCTCGCACATCTGCGACTGACAACGGGATTTGGAGCTATCGCGAGGAACCCATATTCTGCCCCGAAGATACCCGGGTCGTACCTGGACCGGGACGCACTCCAGACGACCCTGCGCACAAATGATCAGCACGTTCCCCGACCCGGGGCTGAACTTCCGTCAGGCGCGGGCATAAAATGATCGCCATGACCTCAAAATCCGCCGCTAAGCGAGCTGCCGAGCTGCGCGACACACTCAACCGGGCCAACCGGCTGTACTACGTCGAGCAGGCACCGGATATGTCCGACGCCGAGTGGGACGCCATGCTCCGGGAATTGCACTCTCTCGAGGCCGAGCACCCGGAACTTCTGACGCCTGACTCGCCAACGCAACGCGTCGGAGCGCCGCCTTCGGACGGATTCGCAGAGGTGGTACACCCGTCGCCTATGCTCTCGCTAGGCAATGTGTTTGACCGTGAAGAACTTGAAGCGTGGCACGGCCGCGTGAGCGAGTACGTCGAGGTCGATCAATTCGACATGAACTGTGAGCTGAAGATAGATGGATTAGCGATCGCCATACACTACGAGAACGGCGTTCTGGTCCAGGCCGCAACACGCGGCGACGGAATTCGCGGCGAGGATGTGACGGCGAACATTCGGACCATCAAGTCGATCCCGCTCAGGCTGGCGGACGACGATGTGCCCCCGGCCCTTGATGTGCGGGGGGAAGTGTTCTTCCCCATCTCCGCATTTGAGCAGTTCAACGCCGAACGTGCCGAACAGGGCCTCCAGACGTATGTGAACCCACGAAACTCGGCATCAGGCTCTCTGCGTCAGCTCGATTCTGCCGAGACCGCGGCGCGACCGCTTGAAGCTTTTATCTATTCAATCTCAGGTCCCGGCGGCGACACGCTCAAGACGCAATCGGGCGTTCTTGACGCCCTTAAACGGTGGGGCTTCAAGACCAATCCATGGTCACGCGTAGTATCAGACCTTGATGGAGTGGCCGAAGCGTTCAACACCGCCTCTACGGACCGGCCGGGCCTCGACTACGGGATTGATGGCGTCGTGATCAAGGTCGACGATCTGGCGTTACAGGCCCGTCTCGGGACCGTCGGACGTGATCCCCGCTGGGCCACGGCGTGGAAGTTCCCGGCCGAACAGGTGACCACCACTCTGAAAGAGATCGCCATCAACGTCGGGCGCACCGGCAGTCTGACCCCATACGCCATCCTGGACCCGGTTTTCGTCGGCGGCGTAACCGTAAGCCAGGCGACACTGCACAACGCAGACGTGATCGCCGAGAAAGACCTCAGGGCGGGCGATCTCGTGATCGTCCAGCGCGCCGGCGACGTGATTCCTCAAGTTGTCGGGATAGCGCCGGAAAACAAACGTGGAGCGGACTCGAAACCGTTCGAGATGCCGGACCGTTGTCCGGCGTGCGACAGCGCCGTTGTCCCGGATGAAGAGGACGTGGTGATCCGCTGCGTTAATGGCCGCTGTCCGGCGCAGGCGGTTCGATTGCTGGAGCATTTCGCATCGCGTGGAGCGATGGACATTGAGGGCCTCGGGGAGAAGCTCGTCGCGGTGCTGTACCGAGGCGATTTCGTGGCCGATGTGTCCGATATATACAACCTGGAGAACAGGCTCGAGGGCCTGATCGCCATCGACAGGATGGGTGAAACCAGCGTCGACAACCTTCTAAAAGCCATCGACGGCTCAAAAACACAATCCCTTGCGCGGCTGATCACCGGCCTCGGCATCTCGCACCTCGGCTCGGAAAACGCGGAACTGATCGCTGACCACTTTCGTTCTCTAAATGCCCTGATTAACTCGTCCCTGAGGGCCAACATCTGGCGTCACATCCCGGTCGATGACGAAGGGCATCCAGACCTGGTCAAGAGCCTTATCGGCATTGAAGGAATTGGCCCGACCATCGCCGAAAGCGTCCGGGGCTGGATGCAGCTCTACTCAAACTTGCGGATTCTGAGGAACCTTGAGGCACGCGGCGTAAAACCGCCTGAGGTCGAAATACGGGATGACACCAATCTTCGTTTTGTCGGACTACGCTTCGTCGTGACCGGCCGGCTTGAATCACTTTCAAGACAGGAGGCCCAGGGCAGGATCAAAGAGCTTGGCGGCGCCGTGTCGTCCTCCGTGTCTGGCAAGACCGACTATGTCGTGGTCGGAGCGGATCCCGGATCGAAATACGACTCTGCGATCCGCCTGAACGTTCCTGTTCTGGAAGAAGTCCAGTTCCTCAAATTCCTGGACGGTGAGGTACCGGACGTTGACAAGTCCACCAAAAATGCGGCCGATGAGCCCGAGGATGCACAAAAATCGTTACTCGATTGATCCATGAGCCAATGACTTAACATCACCGCACCGGTGGGCGAATCAAGGTTCAGCAAAAACATTGAGTAACCCAGCAACGACGTAGTAGAGGCGGAGGAGGAAACATGACATCGCTGTCAAGGCCAGCGGCACTCACTACCGGGTGGGTCGGCGCGTTCGCCGAAGACCCGAGCGCCGTGCCGGTAGATATCTACCTGAGTGGTGTCCGATATCCCGGCGAAGCGGTCTTCACCGAATTCTGGGACGCCAGATGGGGCAGCCTGCCGGGGCAGGACGCAATGTTCCGCGTCGTGTTCCTGGGTTCTTCCAACCCGGTGTCGCCAGACGAAATCGAAGACGACAGGATCATCGTCATTGCGCCATCTGGAGATATGCCGCCTGAACTCAGGCCGGTGGCAAGAGAAGCGGCTGCACTACGGGAGACACGCGCTGGATACGCGGTATCGTCGGATCCGGCCCTCAGCAGGCTCGCGCACGCCATCGAGTTAAGAGAGAGCGGGCGACACAGGTCGCAGACTCGATGGGCCGAAGATGGGCTAACGGCGACATCATCGCCCGGGGCGAACGTCCCGACCTTTCCGCGTTACTCCCCACCCTTGAACGCTCAGGTCCCGATACATGGATTGAAGCGCTCGGTACATGGGTGATCGAGCGCGACGCGACGACAGAGCTGCCGCAGTCCACAGAGCCCCTGACGGACGAGCTTATCGCCGACGTATTTGACGTGATTGCCGACCGAAATATCGATCCGGGCCAGCAGGCGAAAACAGCCGCAGTGGCACTTGGTCTTGGCGGTGTGGTCTCAAGCCAGATCAGCCGATTCAGATCCGGGCTCGACGAACTCCTTGAGTCTGACGGAGAATCGGACGGCACCGCGGTTTCGACCACCAGAGGGACGGCGTCTGGATTCGCGGTACGCGCATTTATTATCACCACCCTCAGGATGCCGCTGGAATTCGGCGCTCTTTACCTGGTGGATTACGTTCGTCGTCAGGATTCAGAGGCGGTGCTCGTCCCGGTCATCGATGCTGGATTCCCTGAACGCATCAACCGCGACACCCTGCCCGACATGACGTGGGATCCGAGGTTCCTTCAGCGACTCTTCGTACTGCGTGCAGCCGCTCCTGCCGACTGGAACGCAGCGCTCCCTTACATGTCTGCCATTTATCCGGGCGTAGACCAGGCGCGAACCAGTGACGATATATCCGGGTCAGATACGCCGGGAGAACGGACACAGGAGGACACCGCCACGGGCTTCATGGACGAGCTGCGGTCGTACGAATCCAGGGTCTCGTTCACGGCGTCTGTCGTTGCCCGCCTTGAGCTCTCGATCGGCGCGAGATCGAACTGGGAGCTGGATCGCCTGGTCAATGTTCTGGGCGCCGAATCATGGTCCGAGTTCACACTCCTCGCCCGGGATACGTTTGATAATGCCCGCGGCTTCAGGCTTGCCTTGGCTCGCGAGCGCACCGCCCGTGGACTATCTGTGCGAGCGAGCGATATTGAGCAATCAGCGGCGTTCCTGGAAGCCGCCGAGTTCGGGACCGAACACCGTCCTCTGGAGTTGGAAGCCCGGACCCTGCGCGCACGATTCAGTGCCGGCCTGTTGAACGATTCGGACGGGCTATGGGCATCTCTCAGCTTTGATTTCGATCGCTGGCGCTCAGATTACCGGCGTGTCTACATCGCCATTCACGCAAAGCGACGGGCACAGGACGAGGACCGACAACAAAGGATGGCGCGGGCGATTGTCCAGCTCGCCGCGGTAGAGGGGTTCTCTCAGTTGGAAGAGTTGGGGCCGCCGCAGGACATCGACCTGAAACAGCGCTACGAAGAGCTGGCGCTCGGACTCGTGCCGTGCGCCAAACTCGAACACGACATGTCGCTCATAAATCAGCCATCCTGTGACACGTGCGGGATGACTTTGAGCTCCCCACAGGAGCGACAGGACATCGATGGTTTTTTGTTCGAGTTGGAATCGGTGTTACGGTCGTATAACCGGCGTCTGAGTTCTGTTGCAGTGCAAGAGACCCTGGCCAATCGTCAATCTGACCGATTGACGAGACTACTTAAACTACGAGACGCAGCAGACTTGTCCGCACTTTCGGACCACCTCGGCAGCGATGTTATTGATTTCCTCCAGGAGTTTCTCGCTGCTTCCAGCTCACGGGGATAATCATTAGTGCTCAAGAAGTTTCTAGGCCCGTTCCGGCTGCTCAGGGGTGAAGAACGGGAGCGTCACGAACGCGCGAACGCCCGCAAACCGCTCATCGTGATCGGCCTCGCCAACCCGGGAGCGAAGTACCGCGGCACGCGCCACAACGTAGGCGCGATGTGTGTGGACGAACTCGCTCGCCGCACCGGTGCGCGCCTCGAAAATAAGGTGCGCGATACCGAGCTTGCGGAGACGGAGATCGGCGAAGCACCGGCGATCATCGCCCGGCCGATAACCTATGTGAACGAGAGCGGAAAATCGGTCCGAAACATCCTGCGTAAGTTCAATGCAGGGCCGGACCGACTGCTGCTAGTTGTGGATGACATGGATCTAAAGATCGGCCGTCTTCGCCTGCGGGCGGGCGGAAGTTCCGGCGGCCACAACGGCCTCAAGTCCGTACGGCAAGCGACGGGCACCGACGATTTTCCGCGACTGCGAATCGGAGTCGGCAGACCTCCAGCAGGCAGCGACCCGATCCAGCACGTCCTTGGCCGATTCCGACCCGACGAAAGGGAGCTCATCGAGAGCGCCGTGAACAGGGCCGCCGACGCCATAGAGGCCATCCAGCGTGAGGGACTCGAGCGGGCAATGGAGACCTACAACCGACCGGCGTAAGGGGCGGAGTTGGTGGTCGCGGAACTACCCGGCAAAATCCCATCCTGAGGCTCTCAAAGTGTCAGTCGCACGTTAACCCGTCCCCTACCCTATCAAGTCAAAGCCCGTGTACGGCCGGAGCACCTCGGGGATAGACACCGTGCCGTCTGCCTGCTGATAGTTCTCCAGAATCGCTATCACTATGCGTGGCAAGGCCAGCCCTGAGCCGTTCAACGAGTGAACGAATCCCGGCCCTCCACCGTCTTCAGGCCTGAACCGCGTGTTGGAACGTCGGCCCTGGAAGTCTGTACAGTCCGATAGCGAACTGACCTCCAGCCACTCCTGCGAACCCGGCGCCCACACCTCCAGATCAAATGTCTGCGCCGACTGGAAGCTGATGTCTCCCGTCGCCAGTGCCAGCAACCGCCAGGGTAGCCCGAGCCGCTCACACAGGTCGATCGCATCGGCGATCATCTCGTCCAGCACGCCGTCGGAATACTTCGGGTCTACGAACTGGAACATCTCCACTTTTTCGAACTGCCGCACGCGCTTAATCCCCCGCGTGTCCCGCCCCGCTGCGGTGCGCTCCCTGCGGAAACATGGCGTGTGTGCGACGTACTTAAGCGGCAAACGACCCGGTTCAATGATCTCCCCGGCGTGCAGGTAGTTGAGCGTCACCTCCGCCGTCGGAATCAGCCAGAGATCGTCCTCATCATCATGAAACATGGTGTCTGCGAACTTCGGCAGATTTCCGGAAGCTGTCATCGCCTCAGATCGAATCATGAAGGGCGGTGCGATCTCGATGTAACCGTGCTCTCGAGTGTGCACATCCAGCATCCAGTCAGACAGCGCCCGTTGCAGCGCAGCGCCCTTGCCCTTCAGGACATAAAAACGTGCCCCTGACATATTGGCCCCGGCCGGGAGATCGAAGATCCCGGTGCGTTCGGCGAAGTCCCAGTTCGGCTCCACCTCGAAGTCACGTTCCTCCGGGGCCGATCCCTCCCGGACGACGATATTGGACTCCTCGTCGGCGCCAACCGGAACAGCGTCTTTCGGGAGATTAGGCAGCACGATCAGAAGTTCATGCAACTTGCCCTGGATCTCCTCCTGCTCCGCCTCGATGGTCTTGATGCGCTCGCCAACCGCACGCATCTCGGCGATCTGCTCAGGGGACGGCTTACCACCCCGGCTCACCTCGTTGCGCTTCGCACGCAGCTCGTCGCCCTCATGGACCAGCGCACGCCGCTGTGTGTCCAGTTGGATAATCTCGTCGATCGGCGGGTCTTCGCCCCGATCGACGAGTTTCTGACGCACGAATTCCGGATCGTTGACTATCTGTTCAATTGAAAGCATTTCGTTCTCTGGAGATCAGGGTGTTTCTAAGGCGGTTTCGGAGGCGTTCCACTAGTCCCTGAGTTGGGGATAGAGGATTACCTCCCTGATAGACCGCTCACCTGAGATCAACATGACGAGCCGGTCGATGCCCAGGCCTACCCCACCCGTAGGGGGCATTCCATGCTCCACAGCGACCAGGAAATCCTCATCAAGCCGGTCCATCTCGTCATCGTCATGCTCACGCCGGAGACGCTCTTGTTCCTCAAACCGCTCTCGCTGGTCCACCGGATCGTTCAGCTCCGTGAAGGCGTTGCACAACTCGTGCCCGCCAACAAAACCCTCGAATCGCTCGACGATGTCATCACTCCCGGGTTTGCGTTTGGCCAGCGGTGACATTTCGATCGGATAGTCAACCAGGAACGCCGGCTGAACGAGGTGTTGCTCGACGTGGTCCGAGATGACCTTATCCAGCAGTCTGCCCCAGTTGGCGCCCGGCTCGACGTGGATATTGCGCTCACGCATCGCCTCCGAGAGTGACTCGACATCGTTACATTCAACAAAGTCGATACCCGGGGAATTACCCATGGTGGTGCGCTTGATTATTTCCTGACGCAAGTCCAAACGCGGCCACGGAGGCGTCAGGTCTATCAGATCCCCGCCCTCTTCGGCTGTCGGAACGATCATCGAACCAGTGACTTCCTGGGCGATGCTCGAGACCATCTTCTCAACCATCTCCATGACGTCGTTGTAATCGGCGTACGCCTCGTAACTCTCGATCGTCGTGAACTCTGGATTGTGATCGAGGTCAAAGCCCTCATTCCGGAAAATACGGCCGATCTCGAACACTTTTTCAAACCCACCAACTATCAACTTCTTCAGATGAAGTTCGGTGGCGATCCGCAGATACAGATCCCGGTCGAGAGCGTTGTGGTGCGTCCCGAAAGGCCGCGCGGCTGCGCCCGCCGGCACACTCACCAGCATCGGCGTCTCGACCTCCATGAACCCCCACTTGTGCATAAAAGACCGCATCGAAACCACGATTGCCGCCCGCATCCGGGCGATCTCCATGGAACGCTCGTTGGAGATCAGGTCCAAATAGCGTTGCCGGAAGCGCTTTTCGATGTCCGTGAGGCCGGCCCATTTATCTGGCAGTGGACGGATGGCCTTGGTGAGGACCGTAAGCGACTGGACCTCGATGCTCGGCTCCCCGCGTCGCGTCCGGAAGACCGGTCCTTCCGCGCCGATGATGTCACCCAGATCAAGATCGTCCAACAGCGCGTATTCATCACCCAGCACATCCTGACGGAGGTGAAGTTGTATCGTCCCGGCCGAGTCTTTGAGATCGATAAACGCCGCCTTGCCCATGCCCCGACGCGCCATCATCCGGCCGGCAAGAATGAGCGTCTCAGACCTGGCGCCCTCACCCTGCTCACTCTCGACGACATCCAGCGCGGCCCTGGCGGCGGCGCTGTTCGATGTCGGCTTGAATCGCGCCGGGTACGGGTCGATACCACGCGCCCGAAGTCGCTCAAGTTTGTCCATGCGCGCCTGAATGAGACGCGCCTCGGATATGGACTGATCAGTAGATTCTTCTGGACCGGGCATGCAGGGCGGGCCTCTACGACGAATAGACCGTCGCGCTTACGCGTACAGGAGCAGAAGCCCCCTCGCTGGGTCGGAATCGGACCATTATCACACGGCGGAGTGTTCGTTTAGAGAGCGTTATTTGCCCGCATTCGGGAATTATCTACGGGCAAGCTGTCCCCGTGCTTCCACATTAAGTGCCCCGCGAAAGGGGGCTTCGGTTGATTGTCATCCTGAGTTCATGGCGAAGGATCTCCCCATTAGCAGACTGCACAGGGATCTTGCCTGTGATCGCTAACCAACGGCGGGGCTCATGGATCGCGGACATGTCAGAACACGGATGGTCGATTCACGGAGCACGGATGGGATGGAGTGCTAGTCGGGAGATTCCTCGCTCGCGGGCTTCGGAATGACATATGAGTGTCTACCGAGATGGCAGCGTCGTTGTGTAAGTGAATCTGGTGAGCTCCGCCGTGACAATCGATAGGTATAACCCATGCGCGGACTCCTCATCAAAAACGTTGAGGGACACGATGGCGTGTAAATCGGCCCAAACGCGCATCACGTTTACGTAGCGCCGGACCTCACCATATTCCCATAATCGGGTTTCCGTCACTTGAGGCGGACGCACTCTCTTTGTCATCGGTAAACACCGCCGGAGGTTCCTATGAGGATCGGCGGCGGCAGCGCCGGAGGACGAAGGGTCAGAGGACGGCGAACACGTCGTGGAGAGGCCGGACTACGTCCAACCTCATCACGGGTTCGGTTGGCCATTTTTTCCATGCTTGGACCGGGGGGCCTGAGCGGGCTGAATGTGCTCGATCTATATGCGGGCACTGGTGCAATGGGGTTTGAAGCGCTCAGCAGGGGCGCTGATTCGGCAGAGTTTGTAGAACTGAACGAAAGGCGTTGCAAACAGATAAAAACCGCTGCGGAAGAACTCGGCTTTAGCGACCGTTCAACGGTCCGAAGAGGCCGGTGTGAACGGGTCACGAAAACGTTGACGAACAATTTCGACATCGTATTCATCGATCCGCCCTATGCAGACAATCCGTTTGCGGAGGTGATCGGCAACCTGGATGAGGCAGAGATCCTCAACCCGGGCGCCACCATCTTTGCGGAGCACTCGTCAAGGACCGAACTTGAGGACCGATACGGTCGTCTTGAGAGGACAGACAGCAGACGGTACGGGGACACAGCGATATCCA
Source organism: Dehalococcoidia bacterium (assembly GCA_046583455.1). Lineage (GTDB taxonomy): Bacteria > Chloroflexota > Dehalococcoidia > Lucifugimonadales > Lucifugimonadaceae. The sequence continues at coordinate 55,736 of JAYGCG010000112.1, forward strand.
CATACCGCCTGATGAATACCAGGATGAATAACGAGGGATCAGGGACATAGCGAACAACAAGGTCAAAGCGCTCTACGCCGGGACATTTGATCCGGTCACAGATGGTCATCTGGATATCGTCCGGCGGACCGTTGAGCTGTTCGACGAGGTAATTGTGGGGGTCTACGACCTGCCGCAAAAGTCGTTGATGTTCAACACGCAAGAGCGTGTAGACCTTTTCAAACGCGCTCTGTCTGACGTCCCACAGGTTGAAATCAAGGCGTACTCCGGATTGACCGTGAAGTATGCGGCCGAGATTGGCGCTCATGTCCTCGTCAGAGGTCTCCGAATTGGCGCCGATTATGAATACGAACGCGAAATGGCGCTGATGAACCGGGCGATGCAGCCAAATGTAGAAACGGTCTGTCTCATGAGCAGTCTTGAGCAGCAGTTCATCAGCTCTAGCCGAATCAAAGAAATCGCAAAATTGGGGGCAGAGATAGATAACTTCGTCCCTCCCCACGTGTCGGCGGCCGTGGCCGCTCGAATAGGCAAACAGTAGGAACTAAAACAGCAGGGCCGTTGAACGGCTGTAGTGACCGGAAACGCACTCAAGCGCCACCGGCAGGGCAAAACAGGGGGCAAATATGTCTTTGGAACAACGCCTGGAAGAACTTGAATCACTCGTCGCAGGTGGCCGCGTACCGGCCACCTCACGGACCCTCGTGAACCTGGATCGGTTCAACGCGGCCATCGCAGAGATTCGTGCCGATCTCCCGGAAGAGATGAACGAATCTCAGGCCATCATTCGCCAGAAAGAAAGCGTGATAAAGCAGGCGGAGATCGAGGCCAGACGCATCCGCGGTTACGCTGATGAAGAGGCGACGACGATCCGGGAGACGGCGGAAGAGAAGGCGACCATAGTCCTGGATACCGCCACGGAGAAAGCCGCCAAGATGGTTCAGCAGACGGAAGTCACAGCTGAAGCAACACGGAGAGCCGAAAAGATCATCGCCGAGGCGGAAGGACGTGCGGCCCGGATCATTGAGGACACGGAGAAGGTCGCTGCCCAGAAATCTGAAGACTCTGACGGCCGTATCGGCATGATGATGAACGACGCCGAGGCGGACGCTGCGAACCGGCGTGATGGCGCAGACCATTACGCCAGTGAGGTGCTGTTTAACCTTGAAGAGCATGTCTCAGGCGTGCTTGGCAAAGTTCGGGCCGGTCTTGACCTGCTTGAATCACCAGCCAAATCAGATAACTCGGCGGCCCGTTAGTAACCCTCTGAACGATCTGAATCCCTAGAAACTGCCCGGGCCTTTAACAGCCCGGGCGGGTTCGCGTTTGCCGATTCTGGTCGTAGTAGCACCAGTCGTCTGCTCGCAGTGCGTCCCGTCGAACCGGATGATGGCGAAGTGGACCGTGCCTCTCCGGGGCCAGTTGTGAATTTTGAAGAAGAACTGTTCGCACCAGAAGATAGCCACGTCCGAAGTCGCTTCGATGCTGTCCAACGGCTGGTCAGCATCAATATCGGCCACCCTGACTACGTTAAGGAAACTAAAGCCGCGACCACCCGAGCCGAATACTTCCATCTCCTTCTCGCCAAGGAGTTGACCCTTCATAACTGGAGCAAAGAGCCACCCGATGGATTACTGGAGAGGATGGTCGAACTCAGCGTCGCCGCTAGACGGCATCGGGTCTAATACAGAATTATGAACGGCCCTCAGGAGGCGGAGGAGGCCAGCTAGCCTCCCCCTTGTCGTGGTTCACACCTCTAAACCCGCTTGACGGCCTTTACGGAAATGCTCCGCACGCTGTCAGACCAGGGTTCTTCGCCGCCAGATGACGTCGGAACGCTCGTCACTATCTCGATCTCTGAAAATCCGGCATCGGCCATCTGTCCCAGGTACACGTCCTGGAGTTGCGCACCGGCAATACAACCGGTCCAATTGTTGACGTCCGCCTGTACTTCGAGAGGGAGCTCCTCTGTGACAACGATGTCCGAGACGTAAAGCCTCCCGCCATCACGCAAGACGCGGAACGCCTCGGCAAAAACGGCGTTTTTGTCGGCAGCCAGGTTGATCACGCAGTTCGAGATGATGGCGTCAATCGTGTCGTCCGGCTCGGGAAGCGATTCGATCTGAGAGAGCTTAAAAACGACGTTGTTCGCCTGAAGCGTGACCGCGTTCTTCTGCGCCAGTTCGATCATCGCCGGCGTCATGTCGATCCCGATCACGTGGCCGGTGGGGCCGACCTGTTTTGCGGCCAGGAAGCAGTCGATACCGCCGCCTGAACCGAGATCGAGGATCGTCTCGCCGGGCTTCAACTCCCCTATTGCGGTCGGGTTACCGCACCCCGCTGCTGCTGCCGCAGCGGCATCCGTCACCGAGTCAATCTCATCCGCGGAGTAGAGCCGTTCGGCGTTCGGAGAGCAGCAGACCTCGCCTTCAGGGCCGCAACACGCGCCGCCATCGTCCGGGATTGCCTGCAAACCGCGCTCGGCAACGAGCGTGTATCGCTGCTGAATTTCACTCCTGAGGTCGACCGGGTTGTCGGAAAGAAGCTCTGGCATCCCGGGTCGGGTGCTGCTGTTGTTTTCGGCCATATTGATTCCCATTAAGTCCAGATTTTGTTTGCGGGCTGACCGGTCGGTCGCTCGTTCTCGAAATTCATTGGCACTGGTTCAGATTCAGGCGCACCGGCGCTCTTCACACACTGCTGGAGCCACGGCAACATCCGCGCCCATGCCCGGGCGGCGGCTGCGTATGCGGCTTCTCCTTTGGTAGTAAGGCTGCAAACCTTCCGGTCACGACTGCCATTGGAATCGATTTCGCATGCGATATATCCGCCCTCAAGAAGTATCTTCAGAGTCGGGTAGATCATAGCGTCCGTCGGCTCGGCTCCCGGGCAGCACTGGCCTATCGAGCGCCGCAACTCGTATCCGTGTTGCGGCCGATCACTCAATGCAGCCAGCAAAAAAAATCGGGACACGCTTTTGCGATTCAGCATGTCCCAGTACTTCTCGTCGGTCAGGTCGCTACCGGATGCCTTCTTGATCGCGGCCGTCATACCAATGCTCTCTATATATCAGTTCACTATACATAGGTTACTTATATAAGACCCCGTGTCAACCTTTCCGGCCTCTGCGTGCCACACAGCTATAATCCCGGGCAACTTCTATCCTCACTTCTGCCCGGCCCTGCCAGGTGCAATAAAGGACCGCACCATGACCCAGCCTGCTTTCTCGGACAACGACCGCCCTCTTCTTCTCGTGATAGATGGCCACGCCATGGTGTACAGGGCGTTCTTCTCCATCCCGGAGCGACTAAGCACGGCAACGGGCCAGGACACGCGGGGGGTGTATGGATTTTTGACGACTTTCCTGAAGATTGTTCGTGACCATCGGCCAACGCATGTCGCGGTGGCATTCGATACCAGCGCGCCTACGTTCCGTGACGACCGCTATCCGGAGTACAAGGCCGGCCGGCCGCCCATGCCGGATGAGTTACGCCAGCAGTTTCCACTTGTCAAAGAGGTTCTGGACTCGTTCAAGATTCCGTTGTTTGAGCAGGACGGGTGGGAGGCGGATGACCTTATCGGCACGATGTGTCGTCTTGCCACGGAAGCCGATATGGACACGCTGGTGGTGACCGGCGACAGGGACGAGTTGCAGCTTGTGTCTGAGACAGTGAACGTCCTGATGTACTCGGGATACGGCAACACCAAGGTCTACGGCATCGAGGAGTTCAAGGAACGCTACGCCGGGTTGATGCCGGATTCACTCCCCGATGTAAAGGCCCTACAGGGCGACCCTTCCGACAACATCCCGGGAGTGCCCGGCGTCGGAGAGAAGGCTGCGTTTGCGGTGCTCAGAGGCCGCGACCGGCTGGAGAAGGTGTACGAGGAACTTGACGAGATCGAGGCGATGCCTACCAGCGAGTTGCGGGGCGCGAAGCGTGTCCGAAGGCTGCTTGAGGAGAACAAAGACGTTGCCTTTGAAGGCCGATGGCTGACGACGATCTCAAAAGAAGCGCCGATGGACTTCGAGATGGAGGACACCCGCTTCTGGAAGTACGACCGCGAGGACGTAGTCAAAACCTTGCTGGATCTTGAGTTCAGGACGGTCCTGAGGCAGGTCCCGGACCCGACTTTCCTGAGTGAGTCTGCTGATACACCCTCCAGTGGTACGCCGGCGCCAGGCCGACAGCTCGGCCTGGGATTCGATGGGGAGGCGAGTGGCAGCAATGGGGAGACGCCGCCACCGATCACGGGCGACTCGGTGGACGTGGAGTACAGCACCGTAACCACAACCGCCGATCTTGAGGCGCTGGTCAAGGAGCTTTCGACACCCGACGGTTTTGCCTTCGACACCGAGACTTCCGGGGTGAACCCGATGGAAGCGGACCTCGTCGGCGTTTCGTTCTCCAACGCAGAGGGCCGTGCGTGGTACGTGCCGGTCGGCCACTTCCCTCCGCCTGAGCCAGATGCGGATTCGGAAGAAGATGGTGAGGAAGTTGCGCCACAGGAGCAGATCCCGCTGGCGCAGGCGCTGGACGCGATGCGGGCCATGTTCGCGAACCCGGACATCCCCAAAACCGCCCACAACGCCAATTTTGATGTGATGGTGATGAACCACGCCGGGCTGGAGGTGAACGGGGTCGACTTCGACACGATGATCGCGGCCGCCCTGACCGGCCGGAGGCAGATCGGGCTGAAGCAGCTCGCTCTGGACTTCTTCCAGGTTGAGATGACCCCGATTTCGGCGTTAATAGGCACCGGCCGCAAGCAGATCACGATGGCAGCGGTGCCGATCGACAAGGCAGCGCCGTACGCCGCCGCAGATGCCGATTTCACGTGGCGACTGAAGCGAGACCTGAATCCGAGGCTGGACACAGACGAGGTCCGGCCGGTGTTCGAAGACATTGAGATGCCACTACTGCCGGTGATCGTTCGGATGCAGCAGGAGGGCGTGATGGTGGATGCCGAGCAGCTCGATCGCTTCTCGGAAGAACTGGGCGTGGAACTGGATCGCCTCAAGTTAGATACAGCCAATCTCCTGGGCGGCACCGAGATCAATATGAACTCCAGCCAACAACTGGCGACAGTGCTTTTCGACGAGTACAACGTCCCAAAGACGCGTCGCACGAAGACCGGCTACTCGATGGACGCGGCGACGCTTGAAGGGCTGATGGACAAAGAAGACCTGAATCCGAACGCGTTCGAGCTGATCAAGAACGTTTTGCGTTTCCGTGAGCTGGGCAAGTTGAAGTCGACCTATGTCGATGCACTACCCCGGCTGATCGTGCAGAGCACGGGGCGGGTCCACACCAGCTTCAACCAGGTCGGGTCGGCCACCGGGCGGCTGTCCAGCTCTGACCCCAATGTGCAGAACATCCCGGTACGCACAGATCTCGGCAAGCGAGTCCGGCAGGCATTCAAAGCGGACGGCGAGAACGGTTGGACGCTGCTGGCCGCCGACTACTCGCAGATCGAGCTTCGAATCCTCGCCCACCTGTCGCAGGAGCCGGCGCTGATTGAGGCGTTCAAGAACGGCGAGGACATTCACGCGGCGACTGCACGAGCGATGTACGGCGAGAACTCGGACGACCCTGAAGGCCAGCGACGAATGGCCAAGATCCTGAACTTCGGCGTGATATACGGACTCGGCCCGGTGGGCGTGGCCCGCCAGACGGACCTGACCCGGGCGCAGGGCGCCGACTTCATCGCTACGTACTTCTCAAAGTACCCGGGGCTGAAGGACTACATCGAGAGCGTGAAAGAGAGTGCCCGCGTGAAGGGCTACGTGGAGACGATCTCCGGGCGGCGACGGCGATTACCGGACATCACGGCCGGCAATCAGATGGCTCGGGCGGCCTCGGAGCGGATGGCGGTAAACATGCCAATCCAGGGGACGTCGGCGGACATCATTAAGATCGCAATGGTGAATATTGATCGCGAGATTCGAGACCGCGGCCTGAAGTCACGAATGATCATCCAGGTGCACGACGAGCTAATTTTCGAGGTTGCGCCGGGCGAGCTGATGGAGGTCCAGGCGTTGGTGTCGGAACTGATGCCAGCAGCAATGGAGCTGTCGGTGCCGCTAGAGGTAGAGATCAAGACCGGGCCGACATGGGGCGATATGGAGTGATCGGAATGGGCGGCTGAGCTCCCTATCCACAAAATGCCCGTCCTGAACTCGATTCAGGATCCGATCTCGTACCGCGGCGGCATGATGTCGCCGGACCAGATATATGACACGTGGTTGATGCCGGATTCTGGTGTCGGAGTGGGGATTGGCGGATCCTGAATTATGCCCAGGACGACAGGTTATGGGTTTTGGAGGGCAGGTCGTGGGTTTCGGGCGGCCTGTGGAACGCGGCGATTCAAGGTACCTAAAAGCTGGCCAGACACGTAAAAGTGTCATCCTGAACTCGATTCAGGATCCGATCTTGTAACGTGACGCCATGATGTCGCCAGACAGAAGTTACTACGCTTACATGATGGCCAGTCCATCTCGTGTTTTGTATATCGGTGTGAGCGGCGACCTTGAACGACGTGTGTGGCAGCACAAGAATGCCGTCTCCGGGGGTTTCGTACGCCGGTATGGCTGCACGAAGCTTGTGTGGTTTGATGAAACTTCTGACGTACACGAAGCCATTCGTGAGGAGAAACGCCTGAAGCAGTGGCGTCGGAAATGGAAAGTCGATCTCATCGAACAGGACAATCCGCATTGGCGGGATCTGGCGCAGGAGTGGGGATTGGCGGATCCTGAATCAAGTTCAGGATGGGCATATATGCCCAAGATGGCAGATTGGTAGTTCAAGATGACAGGTTATGGGTTTCGATTGACCCTCTGGCATTCGGAATGGCAGGTTGTGGGTTTCAGGTGGACGTTTTTAGGGTTTTGGGTGGCCGCGGGCAAGTACGTTACGTGTCATAGACGTATCAATGATTCCCAACACAAAATTTCTCTGACCTAAATGATCGTCCCTCGCCCCATGCCATCCTGAACTTGATTCAGGATCCGATATTGTGACCTGACAGCGTGATATCGCAGAACGGAATGTATGACACGCCATTGGTGGTGGGATCTGGCGCAGGAGTGGGGATTGGCGGATCCTAAATCAAGTTCAGGATGACAATTTGGGAGGAGCCGAATGGCAGGTCCTGGATTTTGGTTGACCGTCTGGCGTTCGGATCGGCAGGTTTTGGGGTTCGGGTCGGCCTTTTAACTTCCAGGATGACTTCTTGCTTTCAGGACGAGTTGTACGAAAGTGGCCGTGATCATTAATGCCTGAGTTACCTGAGATCGAAGCCTTACGCCGGTACCTCCTTCGGGAGGGTCTGGTTGGCCGGACTGTTGTTGAGGTGGATGCTGATTGGCCGGGTGTTGAGGACACGGTCGATGGCATGGGTGGGTTGTCGGGGCTCGTTGGTCGTCGGGTTGAGGGGATTGCGCGTCGGGGTAAACAGTTGATCGCGGGGCTTGATCGCGGAGTCCTTGGTCTGCATATGGGGATGACGGGGCGGCTTGGGGTTATGGCTCCTGAGGACGAGTCGTTTCGGTATCGCCGGTTGGCCCTTTATCTGGACGATGAGCGTCGGTTGGAGTTGGACGACGTGAGGCGGTGGGCGATGGTCCGGCTCGAGGAAAGCGCGGATGCTTTTACGGCCGGGATGGGGCCGGATGCGCTGGATCCTGATTTCACAGCGGCTCAGTTCATCGAGCGCGTATCGGCTAGACGCTCGCCCATCAAGTCGGTGCTGCTGGACCAGAAGGTCCTGGCCGGCGTCGGCAACATCTACGCCGACGAGGTTCTGCTGATAGTTGGCATTGCGCCGGCGCGGCGGGCCGACAAGATATCGGCCGGGCGGCTGGAATCGCTACACGTCACTATCGTCGGCGTGCTTGAGAATGCGTTGGCGTTCATAGAATCGCACCCGGACGATCAGGGCCGTCCATACGTGATCGACGCCCAGGACGATCGCATGCAGATCCCACGTAAAGAGGGCGCGCCATGCCCCCAGTGCGAGACGGCGCTCAAGTCGAGAAAGTTCGGCGGACGAACGGCTTACTACTGCCCGTCCTGCCAGCACTGACCAATGCTCCGGCGACTTTGTACCGCCGCCGGAGCCGGTCTGCGCTTCAGGCGTGTCGCCCGAGTGGCGCTTCGGGGGTGTGACGGACCTCAACTCTCGCTTCTTCGAGCGCCAGGACATTCCTCTTGTCTGGCTGAAGTGGCGACTCACCGAGGTATCCGGTCTCTGGCATATCACCCCAGGCCCAGGCTGCTACGAGCACGCCTACGCCGGCGATGAATGTCGCATAAAGAATCGCAATGCTCGCGGTCATGGCACATCATCCGATCTCTGACCGCCAGAATTACGGCTGTGACCTCTCATCAGCATCGTGTCGTTGACGGTCGGTACCTTCGACATATCAATCATCGTGGATGACCGATGAGGATCACGTGAACCGGCGAGGGCCGTTTGTGAGCGGGGAGTGATATTTTCGATGCGACAGGCCTAGTTGTGTCGCGCATCGAACCTTCGATGATCGTAATCCGCAACGGCACGGGCGTCTATAGTCCACCGATTTCTTCAAATTCGGTGACCTGAAATGTCCGATTGCTCACGCCATGCCGTTAGAATTTAAGTCGGCACGGAGGGGTGGCCGAGTGGCTTAAGGCGCCTGTCTTGAAAACAGGTATGTCCGTGAGGGCATCGCAGGTTCGAATCCTGTCCCCTCCGCCAGATTTCCTGCAGACGCCGTTTGCGAGTGCGTCGGGCGGAGTAGGAGCGCGCGTAGGGCGGAGCAAGCCCCGGCCCTACGGTGTTGTTGGCTCATCAACGGGTTATACCGCCCGGGACTCGCTACTCGATATGAAGGGCGCTTTCCGCAGGGAGCGAGTAAGATTCTGCACCAACGTACGTACCGCAACAACTCGTAATCACTTGAATACGATCAGGGATCTACCGCTTTGCCTGCGCTAACCGTCGAGCAAAAAGAGCACTTTGAGGAGTACGGCTTCGTCCACGTCCCGGACGTTTTCGACCCTGAAGGGATTATCGATCCCATAATCGACGAATACGCGGGTGTGCTGGATTCCCTCGCGAAGAAGCTTCATAGCAAAGGCAAAATCTCGTCCACGTACTCGGAACTAGAGTTTGGCGACCGGGTCACGAGGATCTACAGTGAATCGGGCGAGGTTCACAACCAGTACTTCGATTTTTCACTCCCGCAGAACGGCGTCCTGAGCGACACCCCGTTTTGGGCCGGTCCGGCCGTTTTCAACGCGCTAACGGCGTCCAGCGTGCTTGATGTGGCCGAATCTATCGTCGGCGACGAGGTGTACTCAAACCCGGTCCAGCACGTGCGAATCAAGGTGCCAGAATCGGTCGCACCTCGTGATGAGCATGGCAACGTTTTGTTTGGAGTCACCCCGTGGCACCAGGATGCCGGTGTTGTGAATCCTGAAGCCGATGAGACGAACATCCTGACAGTGTGGTTCCCGTTGATGGACGCCGATGTCGAAAACGGATGTCTCACCGTCGTTCCCGGATCACACAAGGGTGAGTTATTGACCCACTGCCCCGGATACAAAGAGCGACCCGGCCTCCAGATTCCGGAGCACCTGTTCAACATAGGCGATTCGATGCCGGTCCCGGTGAAGAAGGGTGGAGCGTTGCTGCTCACCAAAAAGACGGTTCACTCTTCTCTCCCAAACGTGAGCAACCGCATCCGCTGGAGTTTCGACCTGCGATATCAGCCGACTGGCGAGGCGACGGGACGAAGTGTGTTCCCCGGTTTTGTGGCCCGCAGTGCGTCCAGTCCCGATTCCGAGCTGCACGACGCTCATACCTGGTACGAGATGTGGAGAGACACCCGTGATTCGCTCGCCAGGGGTGAGCAGCCATCGTTCAATCGCTGGGACGCGGACGACCCTTCTTGCGCGTGATTCCCGCATCATCGTCATTCGCCCCTACGGCGTTGACGCGGATCGCCCTTCGAAGAGACTCAGGGTGGGATCGGGAAAGCCCGCCAGAATAAGGTGCAAGCCTGCCTGCCAGACGCTTAGTTCAGCGTTGCTGTTCCTGTTGGGAAGTCCATGAAGCCGGGGGTGAGGATGTATGTGTGGTGGGACACGGCGTTGACTGGCACGGTGCCGACCAGTGTCTTCAGGCCGAAAGGCTCCGGAGAGTCGTCCGGGTCCGGCTCGATCGTCACGTAAAGAGGCAGGCCGGACAGATCGACCGGGAACGTGAGGCCGGGCGGCGCGTTGAGCAGGTAATCCTCGCCCGGTTCCGGGGGACCATGGAAGAACAGATCAAGTCCGAGGCCGTCCTTCTGGAACATCCTCCATCCCTCGGGTCCCGTGAACAGTTCCGGGCCGTTCTCTCCCTGGACCACCACAGATACGTACTCGTCAAACATCACGTCGAAGATATCAGTGGTGTTCATGTCCGCCGGGCCGCTATAAGGAGCGGACATATCGATGGCCCACGGATCCCAGAACTTGCCGGAGGTGACGGGAATACCCTCGATATCTACAAAGCCCTCGTAAAGCCAGCCATCGGGCAGCTCGGGAATGTACAGGCCGCGTGGGTCCGGCTCTAGTTGGTCGACCGCCCGCCTGAACCAGATACCGCTTTTCTCGTTCGTGCGCAGGTGGCCGTCGGTGGGGGTGGCGAGTATGTAGAAGCCGTTGGCGCTCTCAAACGTGTTCCCGATAGCTTCGGCATCGCCAACTACCAGAGAGGCGACGCCATTTGAGATGGCTCCGGCAAGGAGGCGGGTATCTGATGGCACCCCGTCCGTGTCTCCAGACGGCTCGATCGACACCATCACTGCGGTCACATCGTCGACCCCGAAATCATTATCGGTGCTGATCGCAAATTCACCGTCTTTGATCGTCCGCCCGTCGGGCGTCAAAAGCAGGCCATCGGTCGAGGCGTTGAACTTGCCGAGGGACAGGTACTCCCCGTCTATCGTCACCCAGGCTTCGTAGAGAAAACCATCGCTGAGCGGCTGAATACCTGAAAGGTCAAGGACAACACTTTCGCCGTCCCCGCCGGAACACGCGACGAGCAGCGCAGCGAGAAGTGCTGCGGAGAAGGGCATCAGGTTTCTATAACCGGTGGTCACGTTTGGGTGGCCTTTTTATTACTCGAAGTTCGGATCCGCCAAAGTTATCAATGGGTCAGCGCAGCCGAGGGACGGCGGGACTAAATCTTACCGCGCCGGCAGGGGCAATCGATCTGGTTCCGTACACCAGAATACGGCACGCAAGCGAGTTTCGATCTCGGCGATCCAGTAAGCATATGCACCGCATTCGTGCCACAGCGGACTACTCAAACAAACTCTCGTTACGAATTCATTCGTTTTGAGGCCCTGAAAACGTGGGGCTATAGCGTTTTAGGTATGTTATTGTTGTTGTAGGCATGTAAGAAAGCTCGTCCCATGGTTAACCGGCAATGCTCGGATCCGTGAAGACCAGTCCGAGATGCCCCGAACGAGACCATGGAGATGGATTAAGTGTTCCAGGATCGAAATATAGGTTGTGTGGAGTGCGGACAAGAGTTCGTGTTTAGCGCAGATGATCAGCAGTACCACTCAGAGCGTGGCTACTCCGACCCCAAGCGTTGCCCGTCATGTCGGGCAGCCCGTCGAGCCCAGGGTGGTGGCGGCGGTGGGGGCGGCTTCGGTGGCGGCGGCGGCGGCGGCGGCGGCGGCGGCGGCGGCGGATTCCGGTCTGACCGACCGATGTTCACCACCACCTGCGCACAGTGCGGACAGGAGGCCCAGGTGCCTTTCCAGCCGCGCGGTGACCGACCGGTGTACTGCAACTCTTGCTTCTCGCAGCAGCGGCAGTCCCGCAGCTGGTAGGCGTTAGCGCCCGATAGCTCTAGTTAAACAAACCGCCTCGGTGACTTCGGTCATCGGGGCGGTTTTCTTTTGGCCCGGCTGGGCGGCTATTTTACGGGCTGTATGCTTGCGGGCGTCGACACTTAACGGATCACCGTAGTAAGGCAACACCATGGACTCCGATGCGCTCGACAGGGCCGCGACGGTTCTCTCCGGCGGCCGGTTGGAGCACACAAGGCTCGGTCACCTACCAGAGCCTGATCGCCCCTCCAACGAGGCCGAAGCGTACCGCCTACAGGCCTCCGTGCAAAAACAACTGTCATCCGGCGGATACGGCGAGCCAGTTGGACGAAAGATCGGCTGCACCACGACCGTGATGCAGGAATATCTCAATATTCCAAACCCTTGCGCAGGGCTTGTGTACGCACCAACGGTGCGTGAACGCGACGGTGAATTCGATTTCTCGTCTTTTCTGCATGTCGGTGTCGAATGCGAGATCGTTGTCCGGCTGGGCGGTGATTTGCCGGATTCCGATGTGCCCTACACACGATCCACGGTGGCCCCCGCTGTTGAAGCTGTGATGTGCGGGATTGAGATCGTGGATGATCGCTGGATCGACTACACGTCGATGGACGTGGCAACTCTCATCGCGGACGACTTCTTTGGCGCCGGCTGCGTTCTCGGCGAGCCGATTACGGCGTGGCGTGAACTTGATCTCGCATCGCTGAATGGCTCGATGTCTATCAACGGCGACGAGGTCGGTTCCGGGGTTGGCGGCGACATAATGGGTCACCCGCTTGAGGCCCTGGCGTGGTTGGCGAATACGGCTGCCCTGCACGACATACCGCTGCGGGCAGGCGAGTTCGTATTCCTGGGGAGTATCGTCGAGACAAAATGGCTTGAACGGGGCGACCTGGTCGAGATAGTGATCGACGGCCTGGGCGTCGCCTCTGCACGGTTCGTCTAAACAGCCAGCCCGGAAGAACTCATTTCACCCGATACTGCAAGTGGACACTCACCTGACGGGTGACTACGATATTCGTCGCCGTCCGAACGTCTAGAACGACGCAGCCGGACAGGCGCTGGACCAAGAGGTTACGTTGACGCGACACAAGGAATCCATAGCCATCAATGCGCCCGTGAAATCGGTGTTTGCCGCGATGACGGATCTTGATCGCTGGGCTGACTGGTGGCCGCAGATACAGAACGTCAGACTTCCGGACGGCTGGACGGTGAACGGGCCGATGTCATGTCGTGTGATGGGGATGGACCTTGATGGCGCCGTCACCACCTACGACCCGGACAAGGAACTGGGATTCGAGACCAACCTGCCCATCGGGGGGCGCGTGTTGCAGCACTTCACGTTCACCCCGGAAAACGGGGGCACGAGGCTCACCGCTGAGCTGGACGCATCCGGTGTAGCGGGCATGATGTTCACCCGAAAACGACTTCTCAAGGAACTGGACAGACTCAAGGCCAATGTTGAGGGCGCTGAGACCGAATAATTTCGTTTTTCGGCGGCTCCTCACGAAATGAAGATCCGAATTCAAATATGAACATACATGAGTACCAGGCACGCAAGATCCTCGAGTCCTACGGGATCGCAGTTCCACGTGCCGACGTCGCATCGACGCCCGACGAGGCACGGCAACTCGCCGTTGAGCTGGGCGGCCGCGTGGTCGTCAAAGCGCAGGTCCATGCCGGTGGACGTGGGAAGGCGGGCGGGGTCAAGCTCGTCAACTCCCCGGACGAGGCTGCTGAAGCCGCCGCCGGGATGCTGGGCACAAACCTGGTCACACACCAGACAAAGGCCGGTGGCGTTCCGGTCCGCAAGGTTCTTGTTGCCGAACTGACCGATATCGCAGACGAACTGTACGTGGCGATCACGATGGACGCCGATGCACGTGCGCCGATGGTGATGGCAAGCTCCGAGGGCGGCGGCGAGATCGAAGAGGTCGCAGCCAACACGCCGGAGAAGATCGTACGGGTGGCGGCGGACCCGCTAATAGGTCTTACTGCATATCACGCCCGGGACATCGCAATCGAGATCGGCATACCTATCGATCTTGTGCGGCAGGCGACCGGACTGATAACCAATCTCTGCCGCGTATTTCAGGAACTTGACGCTTCGCTGGTAGAGATCAACCCTCTGGTAGTAACGACAGACGGCCGGGTGATGGCGCTCGATGCCAAGATCGCCTTTGAGGATGACGCCCTGTTCCGCCACAAAGAGGTCGCCGAGCTGGAGGACCCGGAGCAGAACGACGAGCTTGAGCAGAAGGCTCACGATGCCGGTCTGGCATACGTGAAGCTCGATGGTGGGCGTGTCGGTTGCATGGTGAACGGCGCAGGGCTTGCGATGGCGACGATGGACATCACAAAGACCGCGGGCGCGGCTCCCGCCAACTTCCTCGACGTAGGAGGCGGTGCGGCGGAAGACAAGATCGCTGAAGCGTTCGAGATCATCGTTTCGGATGGCGATGTTGAGGCGATCCTGGTGAACCTGTTCGGCGGGATCCTCAGGTGCGACGTAGCCGCCCGAGGCATCGTGATGGGCGCTAAAAGTACCGGGACGCAGATGCCGCTGGTGGTCGCCATGCGCGGCACGAATGCTGAAGAAGGGCTTCAAATTCTGGCCGACGCCAGCCTGAACGTCACGACTGTCGGTAATCTCGGTGAGGCCGCAATCGCGCTTACACAGGTGCTTGGCGCCAATGCCGGGCTGAACAAGGCAGCAGGCGCCGCCAGCTCTAACGGAGAAACCTCTTAGATGGGCATCCTTGTTGACGAGAACACTAGACTGCTGGTGCAGGGCCTCGGCCGTGACGGTACGTTCCAGGCGAGCAGTTGCCGGGCGTACGGGACGAACATGGTGGCCGGAGTACACCCGCGCCGTGGTGGGACGAAGTTTGAGGACGAGGTCCCGATTTTTGAGACGGTCACGGAAGCCGTTGAAGCAACCGGCGCGAACGTTGGTCTGATTTTCGTTCCTGCTCCGGGCGCGGCGGACGCCATCATTGAGCAGGTGGACGCGGGTCTGCCACTTGTGGTGTGCATCAGCGAGGGCGTGCCGGTCCAGGACATGGTCAAAACACTGGCATACATGGAGGGCAAGTCGTCACGCTTGCTCGGCCCCAACTGCCCAGGCCTGATTCATCCCGGAACCAGGGCGAAGGTCGGCATCATCCCCGGCAGCATCTTGAGCGAGGGCCGGGTCGGCGTGGTGTCCCGCAGCGGAACGCTGACGTACGAGGCGGTGGTGCAGCTGACTGAGCTCGGCATCGGCCAGTCGACATGTGTCGGCATCGGTGGCGACCCACTGCACGGCACGACGTTTGTGGACGTGCTTGAGATGTTCGAGAACGATGACGAGACGGACGCGATCGTGATGATCGGCGAGATCGGCGGAACCAAGGAGCAGCAGGCCGCCGAGTTCATCAAGAATCACGTCACGAAGCCGGTGGTGGGTGCGATCGTCGGCCAGACGGCGCCTCCCGGCAAACGCATGGGACACGCCGGAGCGATCATAACGGGGGTGGCGGCGCTCGCGTCTGAGAAGATCCGGGTGCTCCGGGAAGCCGACGTGCATATCGCAGAGTCTTCGGCGGTGATCGGGGCAAAGATGGCGGAGGTCCTTGGGCGGTAGTTGCATCGTAGGGATGTAAGGCAAACGCTCACGTCCGCTCGCGATCGTGACGCCTTCCAACGTTCTGTCATCCTGAACTTGATTCAGGATCCGCCGATTGCCACACTGACGCCTGCTCGCGAGCAAGACGGGCTCCCGCGTTGGTCATCACGTTTAGCCTACGGCCGTAGGGGTCGATTGGAATCGACCCGAGGGCGGATAGTCATTCGCCCCTACGGTGTTATCGCCTCACCTGGTTACCTCTCAATACAACTGACGATTGACAGCGCTATCGCGAGAGGTAAATGTGGCGAAGTGCGGGCCGGGAGATTCCTCGCGTGCGGGCTTCGGAATGACAGCAAACCGCAGTCGCCAATGATCAGGAGGATAAGGTGAAAAGTGTCCCTCTGACCTCCCTCACGTGTCTGCATCACGACTCTCGTCGGCATCCAAGACAACAAAAAAGCGGGGACGCAATTTCTTGCGCCCCCGCTTTTGTTTTGTCGGTCTCGCTAGCCCCTAGTCGTCGCCACCTGCCGGTGCCGCGGCTGCGTCGGGCACCACTATCGGTGCGCCGCCTTCGACCCGGAGGTCTGGCAACCAGTGCAGGAAGCTCGGCAGGTACCAGTTCTTGTCGCCAAGAAGCTTCATCGTCGCCGGTACGAGTACCGAACGAACGATGGTGGCGTCGATCAGGATAGCTACAGCCAGTCCGAAGCCGAACTGGGAGGTTGTGACCAGATCGCCGGCCGCAAAGCCTCCGAACACCGCGACCATGATGAGCGCAGCGCCGGTGATGATTCCCGCCGTCGACCGGATACCGAACGCAACTGCGGCGGCATTCTGGTCGGTCTCGTCGTACTTCTCACGGATTCGGCTGATCAGGAACACCTGGTAGTCCATCGATAGGCCGAACAGGATCGTGAACAGCATCAACGGCAGCCAGGGTTGGATGACCGAAGTCTCCTGGAGGCCGAAGATTTCGTTCAAGAATCCCTTCTGGAACACTAGAACCAGGATCCCGTAGGCGGCGCCCACAGAGAGCAGGTTCATGATGATCGCTTTGATCGGCACGACGATCGATCGGAAGACGATCGTCAGCAGGACGAAGCGGAGGCTGAGCACGAGAGCCGGGTCTGTTGCCAGCTCTGTCTTCAAGTCGTCAATAGCCTGCTGGGTTTTCGGGTCGGCGATGTCGCCTTCGATAACCACCTCTGCGGGCGCACCAATGATGAAGCCGAACTCAGGACTTCAAAACCCTGTTTGGAGCGGAAATTATCCGGCAGGCCTTCGACACCGGAGGAGCCCATGTTGATGTCGAAAAACGGTATCGTCGCCGCGGCAAGGAACGCTACGCTAAGCACGACCGAGACCCATGGCCAGCGTACCGAGAACAATCGCCAGGATTATGAGCGCCAGCGGAATCGCGTACGACTCGCCACGCTCAAGATCAGCCTGGTTACCCTCAAGGAAGTCGGCCGAGAAAGTGGCCTCACCGAAGATGAAGACTTCGAATCCGGCGGGGAGCGGTGACTCTTCCAAGACATCATGAACGTCCCCGATGTTGTCGCCCGCCGCCTTGAAACCATCAGCCATCTGCACCGGAATTATGGTCGTGCGCCGGTCTGGAGACACCTGGCTCTCATTGCCGTCATATCTCGCGACCCTCCGCAGCGGGTGCATGCCCCTACGAGCAGCTCTGGCACATCTTTATTCATCGTGTTGATCTCCGTTCCTGTTTCTGGTCCATCTGGCGGCGGCGTTCAAACCGCGTCCTTGATATTTGGGTCATCTGGAATATCTGATTGGTCGAGATCAAGTTATCGGAGCCGTTTGTTCCGAAGGTTCTCGTCCGAAATCGGTATCGGTATCGGCGCCGGCACGCGCTCTTGTCCAGGTCCGGCGAGTTCCCTCGCCTTTCGAAGTGCCCGTTCGAGGAGTTCCCTTATTTTTTGATCTAACAAACTATTCGGTCCCTTACTCACCGGTTAACTGACCGGTCGGTTTTCTTTGACTACCGTATACACCCACACGGCTTTCTCTCTGATTCGTGTCACTCAGGCCGAGGTCGCAGACCGCTTTCTCGTCTCGAGGTCCACCGGGACGGCCCTTGAAAAGTCGCCAGCCAGCATTGCTTTGACCATGCGACAACACCCATCAACGTTGACGCTTGAGTCCCAGGATTTTTGCAGAACGACGCCCATGAACATCGCTCCGATGACACGTGTCACGAGCTCGGGCTCAAGGTCCTCGTTTATCTCTCCGCGCCGCTGGCCTTCCTCGACGATTCCGGCGAGAACCGGCATCCACTGCTCACATTCCTGCATCTGAAGCTCGTAAATTCGAGGGTTCGTCATCGCCTCGGCCCACAACTGGACCGCCAGGCGATAACCATCTCGTGCCGATGGTTCTGCGAGTTTTCCGTACAAGCCATCTGTCAGTTCCACCAGTACGGCCACCGGTCCGTTCTGCTCCAGCGCCTCGTTCATCATCGTGGCTTCCTGATTGATGGAGCGCTCATACATCGCGGCCACGATGTCCTCTTTACTTGAAAAGTACCGGTAGAGCGCGCCCTTGCTCATCTCTGCCTCGGCGCAGATCCCATCCATGGTGGTCTGATGAAACCCGTTCCTTGAGAAACGCCGGACGGCGGCATCCATCACCTGATTGCGTCGTTCTTCGAGGTGCTGGTCTGAGACTTTTGGAGACATCTGCGCCTGCAACTGGCTCTGGGTCAATAAAACTGACTGGTCAGTCGTCTTTACTGAAACGTATGATGCAACCGCCCCACTGAAGATGCAAGTTCATCGGTCCCTTGCTGAAATCGGACGAAATCTGGGGAATAATCGCGTGTTCTGTACGTACCCGTCGATCGGGGGTCGCGGTATGATTGTTAATCGTGGCGTGATCTGCGCCGCTCGGCCGGGGTCCGTTCTGCCGATGGATTCGCCAACGGAGATGCCGGGCACAAATCGCCAGACAGCGCGTTAAGAAAACCGGACCCAACACCAAATTAATTAATCGACCATTTCCGCGGATCGTCCGCGCCAGACCTGAACGCGTGCCTGACTCGCCTTATTCGACTGGGACATGCGCAGCCACTGAGAACAGATAGATGCTCTTCGCCAATAAATTAGCAATGTCCTACGGGACTCAGGACCTGTTCTCCGACGTGACTTTTGTCATCGGACAATCCGATCGCGTTGGCATCGTCGGGCCGAACGGCGCCGGTAAGTCCACCCTCCTCCGGCTCATCTCGGGGCAGGAGATTCCCGAGGCGGGAACCGTCGGGCACCGCAACGGTGAGATCGGGTTCCTGAAGCAGGAAGCTGACCTCACACCTGACTTTACGCTGGTGGACGAGCTCTGGAAGGCGTTCCCAGAAGCGCTTCAGATTCGACATCGTCTCGACGAAGTTGGCCGGATGCTTGAGACGGGCGAAGGCGACGTGATGGAGCTGGTCGACGAGCAGACCTCGTTGTACGACCGATACGAAATGCTCGACGGGTACCGCATCGAGGCCCGTATCGGCAGGGTGCTGGACGGCCTCGGGTTTGAGCGATCGGACTGGGAAAAGCTTTGCGCTGATTTCTCCGGTGGGTGGCAGATGCGTGTTGCGCTGGCAAAGATCCTGGCGTCTGTACCGGAGCACGCCCTGCTGGACGAGCCGACAAACCACCTGGACGCCGCGGCACGCGACTGGCTGGCGACGTATTTGAAGGACTACCCGGGTGCGGTGGTGATCGTGACTCACGATGGTGAGTTCATGGACAAGGTCGTCACCAAGATAATTGAGATCGACCGCGGGGAGGTTACGCCTTACGCCGGTAATTTCACGGCGTACCTCGCTGAGAAGAAGGCCCGGGCCGAGGCACGTGAGCGTGCCCGCCTGCGACAGCGACGTGAGATCGCCCGCCAGCGCCGATTTATCGAGCGGTTCCGTTCCAAGGCGACGAAGGCCGCACAGGTCCGCAGCCGTGAAGCCGCGCTGGAACGAATGGACATCATCGAGACGGTCCGGAAGGCCCCGGAGGTGCGGTTCGCCCTCCAGGCCAACGGCCGGACCGAGCGAGAAGTCCTCAAGATGCGTGGCGTCGCTAAATCGTTCGGCGATGAAGTTGTGCTGGTGGATGTAAATCTGGATGTCGAACGCGGACACAAAGTGTGCCTGGTGGGGGAGAACGGAGGTGGCAAGAGCACGTTGCTGCGCATCGCCATCGGCGCGCTGAAGGCAGACCAGGGAACTGTCAAGTGGGCGGAGCGCGCACGGCCCGGTTACTACGATCAGCACCAGGACGAGGCCCTGGACCCGGACCGAACGGTTATCGAAGAGGTCCGAGAGGGCTCAAACGGCGCCCCGGACGTGAGGCTTCGCTCGATCCTCGGGCAGTTCCTGTTCAGCGGGGACGATGTGTTCAAGCCCGTGAAGGTATTGTCCGGCGGAGAGCGTTCCAGGGTCGCGCTGGCCAAGTTCCTGATTCAGCCGACGAACGTTCTTCTGCTCGACGAGCCGACGAACCACCTGGACCGTGCAACACGTGTCCGGTTGATCGAGGCACTTGCCGGGTACGACGGCACGATCATTTGCGCCAGTCACGACCCAGGCATTGTGGACGGCATCGCCACGCACGTGTTTGAGGTCAAGGACGGCGAGGCGACGGAGATCCTCTCGATGCGCAAGATCGACTCGATCGGCGACGATGGGCCGAAGACGGCCCGTCAGCGGCGAGAGGCGAAGGAAGCCCGAGAGGCCGCCAACACCCGCTAACCCCTTGCTGGGGGGCTTATTGGGACGGCTGTTTTTGTTTACGGATTCGGGTTGCGCTTGCAGCCCGTCCTTGTCTTGAACGTGTAAAACTTCCTGCATGTCCCTTATCCGGGTATTGCTAATAGACGGCCCGTCCCACACCGGAAAGTCGACGCTTGCCGAAACCCTGGCCGCAGAACTTGGTTGGAACCACGTTTCTACCGACTCGATGGCTCGCCATCCCGGTCGGCCCTGGCGGACCGACGCAGGCCCGGTGCCGGACCATGTTGTCCACCACTATTCATCGCTGTCGGT
>JAYGCG010000074.1:0-6610 GCA_046583455.1 Dehalococcoidia bacterium
ACGTCCGCCATCACCTGAGCGTCTTCATCGAACGTCTCGTAGAAGTCGCCCATCCTGACTAGCAGAAGCGCGTCAGGATGCTGCGCCTTGATCTCCAGATACTGTCGTCTACCCGGGGAAAGGCGCCGCTTCTTTGTGGTCACTGCCTTATCAGCATTGGGCGCTTTGGCGGAGGATTGAGCCATTGTGGGCTGATTCTACGCGCGCCCAAGACCCCAGAACAGGGGCCCAGAACAGTACTGAGGAAAGAGCCGGAACAACTCGGGCGGGCACACCTTCAACCGGAAACACCTTGACCCGGGAACCGGGATGTGCCAGAGGCGCGACTAGTCGCGGAAACCGACCTGAATGGTATCGGAGGCTTTCCACCCGAACCGGTCCGGTTCGAAATCCGGCGGGACTTCGAATATAAGCATTCCCGCCACCGACTCCGTCTCGCGAATTATGATGCTGCGCCATAACCCGATGAAGTCCGGGTACCTATACTGGGGATCTATCGGGCCGGACATACTCTCGCTGCGGCTCACCACGTTTATCGGGGCGAACTCTGTCCCGTCGACATCGATCAAAACGGCGGCGGCTTCGTCGATATTTACCGATACCTGCTGCGAAGTTTGATTGAAGAGAGAAACGTGAACCACGGCCAGATTCCACCCATTGCCCGGGCCTGCGATACGGAAATTAACGGCATCACCGGAGAGGGTTCGGCCTCCATACTGCAGTTCGGACACAATGTCCGGCGGGGAGACACGCATCCACAACGTGCGACCGGCACGATAAAGTGGGTCTCCGGTCGGATTAGATCGGTCAATGATCATCGGAACGAGGACCAGCGCCGCTATTACCGATATACTCGCCAGGGCGATCAAAACCCAGGGCTGGCTGTCCTTTGGCCTCGAGATCAACTCGCGGGTGCGGACCGCACCGTCGGAATCGATCAAAATCCACTCTTCGCCCGAGCGGCCGGAGAAACCGCTGGACGGTCGATACCCGATTCGTACGCGGATATCGTCCCCGTAACGATGGGTCTCCAGGATTTCAAACGAAAGTTCACGTCGCGCCATCGGACCGCCATAAGGCGTCCGGTCTTCGTCGACGTGTGCCAGGGCTACGGTTTCAGCCGCACTGAACGCGGCACGGTCCTCTGGATTGACCCTCTCGTCGCTAGACGAAGAGTTTCCCGAGTCCATGTTCGTCGGGGCATCCATGCGCTCCTCGGCCATAAAATCCTTCTCGATTGTTGGCGGGTGATTATTTATAGATCAGGGCGTACAGGAAAAAATATCGGCTCCGACATCACCCTGAACAAGAGTTTATGTGTTTCCGGTGTTACAGCTTACGACGCGACACCGGTCCCTGGTCTTCCATAAAGAAGAACGCGGGCAGTCAGCTTGTTAAATCAACTTTCTCGGAAGCCTTGTTTCCCTCGATCAAGTTGTCGAGGCGAGCGACGGCATTTCTCTAAGCCGGGAAATGATGTCAGGCAGCACATCCAGCGTCGTCCGGATCTCCTCTTCAGTGCTATCGCTGCCCAGCGTGATTCTCAGGCTTCCGACGGCCAGGTCAGCGTCCAGACCGAGCGCAATCAGCACATGTGACGGCTCTATAGATGCGGAGCTGCATGCACTCTGTGTGGAGGCGCATATTCCGGCGAAGTCCAACCCCAGCAACACCGCCTCGCCTTCCACTCCATCGAACGAAAAGTTGGCGTTGTTGGGAAGTCTCCGGTTACGGTCGCCATTTAGCCGGACTCCCGGAATACGTTCCAGCGTGCCTTCGATCAGCATGTCGCGGAGTTCAATAACCGCCTCGAACGACACTTCTCGCTCCGCTTCCGCCAGCTCCAGCGCGACAGCTGCGCCGACGATGCCGGGCACGTTCTCTGTGCCCGACCGGCGTTGTCGCTCCTGCCCGCCGCCGACGATCAACGGATTGAACGGGGTGCCACGACGGACGTACAGAATGCCGACGCCCTTCGGTCCGTGAAATTTATGGGCGGACAGGCTCATCATGTCGACATCAAGCTCGTTGACGTCCAGACTCAGCCATCCAGCCGCCTGCACAGCGTCAGTATGGACGACAATATCGCGGCCCATGGCTTTTGCTTTCCGGTGGGTGCGCCGTGCGATATCGGCGATGTCCTGGACCGTACCGATCTCATTGTTTGCGTACATCACGCTGACGAGGGTCGTATCCTCACGAATGGCTTCCTCGACGGCCCCCGGGTCCACCACCCCGGAGCTGCCGACCGGCAGGTAAGTGACCTCGTAACCTGCCCCGACGAGCTCCTCGCACGAGTGGATTATGGCGTGATGCTCGATGGCGGTCGTGATGATGTGCTTGCCGCCGGGCTTCAGTGCGGTGGCTACGCCCTTGATGGCGGAGTTATCCGATTCCGTTCCGCCGCTCGTAAAAACCACTTCCCGTGTGCGGCTTCCGAGAACCGCGGCTACCTTCTCCCGCGCTTCGTCGACGGCGTTTCGGGCCTCCTGAGCGAAGGCGTAAGGGCTGTTCGGGTTTCCGAACACGTCCGAAAAGAACGGCATCATCGCCTCCAGCGCCTCTTTGCGCAGGGGCGTTGTGGCTGCGTGATCCAGATATATCGGTTTCTCGTTCGTCAATTGCACCTGTTGCAGAGTCCTGAAGGTAAGGTATCAGCGCGGGGATTATCTGTTCCGAGATCCTGTTCGGCAAACCAACGACATTCGAACTCCTCCGATCCGCTGTTTCCCCGGGTACCTCGCAGCTTGCCGATTTCCCGAGGATATACAGATTCTACATCCGCAAGGTACCCCTTAATGCGGTGATCAAAGTCGGAGGCGACTCTCAGCAAGGGGCATAAGCCCGTTCAAAGCGATTCGACATGTTCGCGGGTCAGGCACGAATTGACCCTGTTCGCGCCTCAAATCGGTTGGCCCGCGGACGTGGCGTGGGCTAAGATAGTCCGGTTGCGCGAGCATCTCGTCATCACTGCAATCCGTTGAGTGGTGGAAGGTCGTAGTCCTCATGTACGACTACGGCCGTACTTCTCAACATCGATAGGGGTTCCGGGAGACTGAATCTCACAATCCGGTAACCCGAATACGTCACCACAAGCGTTTCAGGAAGAAGGCTCCAGACCTCCATGATCCGGCTCGAACATATGTCGAAGTCTTATGGCGATTACCCCGCCGTTATCGACGTGTCCGCGCACATCCAACAGGGAGAAGTCGTCGGCTTCCTCGGGCCGAACGGCGCGGGCAAAACGACGACGATGCGGGTACTTACAGGCTTCACTCCTCCGACAGAGGGAACCGCGGCGATCGCCGGTTACGACGTCGTTTCTCACTCCCTGGACGCTCGGCGCCACATCGGATACCTCCCCGAGACCGTGCCCCTTTATCTGGACATGACCGTAACGGACTACCTGCAGTACATGGGTCAGCTTCGGAGCATGAACCGCAAGTGGCTCGATGAGAGACTGCCTGTCGTCATCGACACCGTCCATATTGGCGAATACCAGAACACGCTCGTCGGCAAGTTATCCAAGGGATATCGGCAGCGAGTCGGCATCGCCCAGGCGATCATCCATGAGCCGGACGTTCTGATACTGGACGAGCCGACCATCGGTATCGACCCTATTCAGGTCGTCGAAACCCGTTCACTTATCCGCGAACTGGGCGGCGATCACACACTGATATTGAGTTCGCACATCCTCCCGGAGATCAGCGCCATCTGCCGCAGGGTGCTGGTGATTCACGAGGGCCGTATCGTCGCCGACGATGACCCCGAGAACCTGTCAGATCGCCTCCAACATGCAGAACGCATCGAGGTGAGCCTTCGAGGAACCGAGGCCAGCGAGGCCATCACCGCCATCCGGAAACTCCAGCACATTGTGGACGTCCGCAGGGACACCCGGCCGATGCAGGACCGCATGGCAGAACAGGGCGTGATTGCCCTTGTCATCGACGCCAAACCGGACGAGGGCACTGCGGAAGACGTGGCGAGAACTATCGTCGATTCCGGCTGGGGCTTGGTGAATCTGCACCCGCTTCCAATGACCCTGGAAGAGATATTCCTTCAGTTGACCACGGATGAAGAGATATAAATCTGATTCCGTCAAACCCCCTAATCCTGGAATCTGTGACCCTGCAATCCGGGAACTCTGGCCGGCCCATAGACGGGCCGAAAACCGAGAATACATTTGCGTAATATTCAAACTATCGCCTGGAAAGAGGTAAAGACGTACTTCGCGTCGCCAATGGCGTACGTGGTCGCGGCGTCTTTTCTCGCAATTACAGGTTTCTTCTTTGTGGCTTCGGTCTCTGACCCGTTTTCGGAGGCCAGCATCCGGGGCTACATAGCAGGTGCCATCTTCTTCATGGTGTTCCTGTCCCCCGCATTGACGATGCGCCTCCTCGCAGAGGAGCAGAAACTCGGGACCCTTGAGCTTCTCATGACCTCCCCGGTACGAGAGTGGGAGATCGTCTTAGGCAAATTCATCGCAGCGTTCGTGATGCTTGCGTTAATGGTCGCGGGAACCTTCTACTTCGTCGTCGTACTCGCCTGGTACGGCGATCCGGACATCGGCCCGATCCTTACCGGATATCTGGGCGTTCTTCTTTACGGCGGGGCGACTCTGGCGATCGGACTCATGGCGTCAGCGCTCTCCAGCAACCAGCTCGTGAGCCTGGTCGTAGGAGCTGGGCTGCTTACCGGGTTAACCGTCAGCAACTTCGTCGCAGACCGATTGACCGGCGCGGCTGAAGAGATCGTCTCGAACTTCCAGCTGGGAAGTTCGTTCTCAGTATTTGACACATCAAGTTTCGGAGTGGTTGAAGGCGGACACTTCGCCGACTTCGCCCGCGGGATCATCTCGGTCACAGACATCGCGTACTACGTATCGATTACGGCGGTGTTCCTGTTCATTACCGTGGTGCTCCTGGAATCGAGAAGGTGGCGCTAGAGCACCATGGCTAACCAGGATCCGGAAGCCGAACGCGCGCGGCGCATTTCATCCCGGCCGGATGAGACGCGCCCGCGAACATCGATAATCGATTCCATCCGCGACAACTTGACCTCGGTCAAGTACATGTTGATCGTGGCCGGCATCGGCGCGTTCTTCGTCGGCGTGTTGATATTCATATTTATTCGTGACCTGGAGTCGACCGGTCGCTGGACCATGGCCATCGGCCTTGCGCTCATCGCCGTGGTTGGACTCGTTTCGTGGCGACAAGTCGCCCGGGCCGTGTTCGGGCGCAGAGGCAGATACGGCGTCAACACGCTCATAGTCGTTGTCTCGTTCGTCACACTACTGACCCTCGGCAACTTCGTACTGTGGTGGCTCAGCGACCAGGACAACCCGCCGGGTTGGCTGCGGACTGACGTCACATCGAACCAGCAGTTCGGCCTCTCGGAACAGACTGTTCAGTTGCTTAGCGAGCTAAGCGATCCAATAGAGGCAACCGTCTTCCTCCAGGTCGATACCGCAGAGGGCGCCGCCGCATGGCGTGACACACAGGACCTTCTATCTGAGTTCTCACGACGCGCAGCAGACGACTTTGACTTCCGGCTGATCGACCCTGTCCTTCAGCCAAACGTCGCCGCAGACTTCGGCGTCACCCAGACCCCGGCGATCGTGATCGAAGCCACCGATTCAAGACGTGTCGATATCGTTGTCGGGGGCAATCCCAGGACCGGCCCGGGCATCTTTGACGAACAGGGAATCACCACGGCCATGCTTGTGGTGAACCAGATCCGCCAGAAACAGGTGTTCTTCATCTCCGGCCACGGGGAACGGGACATCACGTCCGCTCAGGGCAACGACGAGGGCTACGTCCAGGCCGCGCTCTCGTTGATCAGGGACAACTACCGCGTTTCAACAGCGACCTTGATCGACCTGCGCCCGCAGATCTTCAGCAACAACAAAGACGCCTTCCCGGCGGCGCTGATATTCGCTGATCCTAAAAGTGAACTCGTGAGCGCCACTGGTGAGCCGCGTGACGAGACGGGCATTCTTCGGCAGTACATGCTGAGGGGTGGAAGCGTGATCTTCCTGTTTGAGCCCGATCCCGATCCCTCTTACGGGGATCTTCTGGGCGAATTCGGGATCGCCATCGGCACCGGACACCTCGTGGACGCGACAAGCTTTGTCGCGCCGGAAGCCAACTTCCTGCAAATCACACGTTCCAACCGCCAGTTCGACCCGCCTCACCCGATCACCGAACCGATCGACGTTATCTACATGCCGGGCGCGACATTCATCAGCGGGACGATTACCGATGACGCCATCCCACGGACCGCCACCGGCGAGCCACTCCTGATTCTGGCCGGCCTCGCTACAACCACGCTCAACAGCTGGGAAGAGCTCGGGGACGAGGACTCGTTTAATATCGACGAAGACAGGCCGGGGCCATTCCATGTCGCAATCGCCGTCGAAGCGCTTGCGCGGATCGGGTTCACTCCCCAGATCGTCGATGGCGAGTTGGTCCGGACGAACATTGTGGTCATCGGCGATACGGACTTCGCGAGCGACCGCTATTTCACGTCCGCCAAAAACGGAGACTTCCTCGCCAACGCCGTCAACTGGGCGGTTCGTGACTTTGAACTCATCTCCATCCGCTCGAAGACC
>JAYGCG010000044.1:0-30152 GCA_046583455.1 Dehalococcoidia bacterium
TTGCCGGATGGATAACCATCGCGTCGCTGGCGGTTGCGTTCGGGCTCTCGATCATGGCCTTCATGACGGTCAACGACGCCCACGGCATGGTCGATTTCGGTACGCATGAGTGGCTGAGTGTTTCCGGACTCACGCTGAGCATCGGCATTCTTCTCGACCCTCTTACGGCGATCATGCTGATCGTGGTGAGTGGCGTCAGCCTGATGGTGCAGATCTACTCACAGGGCTACATGAAGGGCGACTCGAGCTACATCCGCTACTACGCGTTCATGTCGCTCTTCACGGCATCGATGCTCGGGCTGGTCACGGCACGCAACATAGTCCAGCTCTTCGTGTTCTGGGAACTTGTTGGCGTGTCCTCGTATCTTCTGATCGGATTCTGGTTCACGAAGCCTTCGGCAGTAGCAGCAGCCAAGAAGGCCTTCCTCGTAACCCGGCTCGGCGACTTCGGCTTCCTGATCGCAATCCTGGCTTTGTTCGCACAGGGCAACGACCTGCTCGACATTCCGATCATGTACGGAATGGTCGGGACGATAGGCACGACAGCTGTAAGCCTGATAGCGCTCGGGATATTTGCCGGCGCGGTCGGCAAGTCAGCGCAGTTCCCGCTGCACACGTGGTTGCCGGACGCCATGGAAGGCCCAACCCCCGTCAGTGCACTCATCCACTCCGCCACGATGGTGACGGCCGGCGTATTCCTCGTAGCCCGGATGTTCCCTCTATTCGAGGCGTCCGAGTACACGATGGAAGTCGTGGCGTTGATAGGCGCGTTCACGGCGGTGTTTGCCGCCTCAATGGGTCTCGTTGCGCACGACATCAAACGTGTGCTTGCGTACTCAACCGTCAGCCAGCTCGGCTACATGATGCTGATCCTCGGGCTGGGCGGATACGTGGCGGCGATCTTCCACCTGTTCACCCACGCCTTCTTCAAGGCGCTGCTGTTCCTGGGCTCCGGATCGGTGAACCACGCCACCGGCACCTTTGACATGCGTTACATGGGTGGCCTTCGTAAGGTCATGCCGTGGACATTTACGCTGATGGTGATCGGCAGCCTATCGCTCGCCGGAATCTTCCCCCTCGCCGGATTCTGGTCTAAGGACGAAATCCTCGCCCACGCGGCTGAGGTCGATTCCAACATCGGCTGGATCGCTCTCGGCGCCGGGGTTGTCGCTGCCTTCATGACGGCGTTCTACATGTTCAGGGTCATATGGATGACCTTCGGCGGCACATACCGGGGCGGCGCAGAGGCTGAGGCCGCTGCGATCGTGGCTGAAGGTGGAGAAGCGCCAGAGGTCCACGGACATCCGCATCTTGGCGAGTCCCCCTGGGTGATGCTGGCTCCGATGTTGATCCTGGCCGTTCTAGCGATTGGCGCTGGCTTCCTCGCGAACCCGCCGGTCGATATCGGCATCAGCGACAAGCACGAGTTCGGGCACTTCGCCACCGGCAACGAAAGCGTATTTATCGACGATCTTGGGGACGATCACGCTGTGGGAGAAGCGGTCGAGCACGCAGGCGTATCGCCGAAGTTCCACTGGAACGTGGCGATCCTCTCATCGTCGGTGGCGCTACTGGGGATCTACCTCGCATATCTGATGTACGGCAGCAAGAAAGTGTCCCCGGAATCGATGGCGAACCGAACCCGTCCCGTCTACACCCTGTTGTATCGCAAATACTTCATGGACGAGCTTTACGAGCAATGGATCGTCCAACGATTCTTCTACGGTGGAGTCGTCCGTGCAGCCGACTGGTTTGACCGGAGCATTATCGACGCCGCCAACGTGCAGCTTGGCGCCTGGACCAGCCGAGTGGGGAGGGGTCTCGGGCAGGTTCAGAACGGGCAGACACAGGTCGCCGGACTGGCGATCTCGGTCGGGGTCGTTGCCTCTATCGCAGCATTCCTGGTCTGGGGGAGTTAACCGATGAACTTCCAGATCGTATCCAACAAGACGAACACGAAGGAGGGCGCCCTTGTTTGAGGGTTGGCTTTCTATAGTCGTGTTCCTGCCCGCTGCGGCAGCGCTTGTCATAGCGCTGTTCCTGCGCAAGGACTCTCATATCCGATGGTTCGCCATCGGCGCCACGGTCCTGAACCTGGTCCTTATCGTCATCACCTACGTCGATTACGACCGTAGTCTTGGCGGGGTTCAGATGGTGGACCGCTACGCGGACTGGATACCCGTAGAGGGCCTACGGGCCGAGTATCTCCTCGGTATCGACGGCCTGAGCGCACCGCTGGTGTTGCTCACGGGGTTGTTGACCGCGGTCGCTGCATTCGCCTCATGGCGGATCACTTTGAGGGTGCGCGAGTACTTCATCTGGCTGCTCGTACTTTCAACATCGGTGCTGGGCGTGTTCCTGGCGCTCGACTTCCTGCTGTTCTTCATCTTCTGGGAGATCGAGCTGATCCCGATGTTCATGCTCATCTCTATCTGGGGCAGCGGACGCAACCGCTACTCCGCTATGAAGTTCGTGATCTTCACGCTCGGCGGCAGCGCGTTCATGCTGATCGGCATACTTGCGCTGTTCCTGTCTTCGGGTGTCGACACGTTCGCCATGGTGTCTATCCCATCTGAGGATATCAAAGGCATCCCGGACCTTATCGCGGGGAAAGACCTGTTAATTCCGGCGGGCGTGATTTGGTTCTTCCTGTTCACTGCGTTTGCCATCAAGATGCCGCTATGGCCGGTGCACAGCTGGCTGCCGGACGCCCATACGGACGCCCCGACCGCCGTCAGCATCATGCTGGCCGGTGTGCTCCTGAAGATGGGCGGATACGGGTTGCTTCGAATATCGGTCGGTATGTTCCAGGAGACCAAGGGCTTCCAGGTACAGGACGTCGCATGGTTGCTTGCGACATTGGCTGTCATCAGCATCATCTACGGGGCGATTGTCACACTCCGCCAGAAGGACCTGAAACGGCTTGTTGCGTTCAGCAGCGTTAGCCATATGGGCTTTGTCGTGCTTGGCGTGTCGTCCATAGTTGGCGTCGGAGGCACCGTCACAGAAGCAGGTCTTAACGGCGCTGCCTTGCAGATGGTCACCCACGGCACCATCACCGGCCTCATGTTCTTAACCGTCGGTCTTGTGTACGATCGTGCCCACACCCGCTACATCCCGGACCTTGGCGGGTTGGCACTTCGTTGGCCGCTGATCACGGCCTCGATGATGATCGCCGGCCTGGCGTCGCTCGGATTGCCGGGACTGTCCGGTTTCGTGGCCGAGATCACCGTGTTCCTCGGAACGTACGAGGTCTGGCCGTGGCTAACTGTTATCGCAGCGTTCGGCGTTGTTCTCGCCGCGGGATACGTCCTGTGGATGATGCAGCGGACGTTCTTCGGACCCCGTAACAAACGGTTCCAGGATATTGAGGACGCCAACTTCGTGGACATGATCCCGGTTGTAGCCCTCGTGATCAGCATCGTCGCCATCGGCGTGTTCCCGAAGATAGTGACCGAGGTGTTCAAGGTCGGAATCAGTGAGCTGGTGAGAATATGACCGCCCACGACCTCTGGCTGCTATCTCCCGAGATGTCTGTAGCTGGACTCGGCGTCCTGGTGATCATCGTTGACCTGATCATCGACAAAAAGACGCCATTGATCTGGCTGGCGGCGGGCGGGCTACTCGTTCCGCTGGGCTTGACCCTGGCGCTGTGGTTCAACACGCCGGATACCGAGATAGGCGTGTTCGGAACCGTCACGGCTGATCGATTTGCACTCTTCTTCCACTTCTTGTTGATCGGCACCGCCGGCGCTGTGATCATCGCCGGCGCTACCTACTCTAAAAAATTCGTGGGCTTTCAGGGCGAGTTCCTGGCGTTGATGCTGCTATCGGTCAGCGGGATGATGCTGCTCGTGGCCTCACTTGACGTCATCACGGCGTACGTCGCACTCGAACTCTCTGCATTGCCTGCTGCCGCCCTCGCCGCGTTCCTGCGGACGGACCGCTCACTCGAGGCGGGACTGAAGTTCCTGCTGCTGAGCGCACTGAGTTCCGCGGTACTTCTCTACGGACTTGTATACCTGTACGGCGCGACCGGAACGACCGATATCGGCTTGATGCTTGAGGGCATCAACGGCATGACAGCGGACGGGGGCCGGGCATTCGGGTCCAGTGCGATCATGTTGGGCGTCGTGATGGTCGTCGCCGGATTCGGCTTCAAGATGGCGATGGCGCCGTTCCAGATGTGGGTTCCAGACGTTTACGAGGGAGCCCCGACTCCGGTCGTGGCCTTCTTATCTATTGCCTCAAAATCGGCCGCGTTTGCGATCGTTCTTCGCATCCTCTATACGGCGCTGGGCACGGAGGGAATGGCCGCTGACTGGTCCACGTTGATAGCTATCCTGGCCGCTATCACGATGACCGCGGGCAACCTGCTCGCGCTGTCGCAACGGAACATAAAGCGGATGCTGGGCTACAGCACCGTGGCGCACGCCGGATATCTGCTCGTCGGTCTGGCCGCGGTGGCAGGTAATAGCGATAGCGCCAGCTTCATAGCCGGGCCGCAGGGGGTGCTGTTCTACCTCGTCGCGTACGCCGTCACTAACCTGGCCGTGTTCTTTGCGATCATCGCCATCACCAACAAGACCGGCAGCGACATGATCAGCGGGTTCGCCGGCATGGTTCGCAGGGCGCCACTTCTGTCGATACTGTTGGCGCTTGGATTACTGTCGCTGCTCGGGATCCCGCCGACCGCCGGGTTCCTCGGCAAGATATTCGTGTTCAGCGCCGCCGTAGACTCAGGCCTCGCATGGCTTGCGGTCATTGGAGTCATCAACTCCGTCGTCTCTGCGTTCTACTACCTCAGGGTGGTACGTACGATGTTCCTCGATGAACCGGAGTCAGAAGAGCGTGTGTCGGCGGACATTCCTGTGTGGGCCGCCACACTGGTCGCATCTGCCGGGTTACTCGTATTCGGTATCGCTCCGTCATCACTGCTAGAGTTCGCACGGTACGCCGTGTCCGGCGTCATCACCTAGCGCCCTTCGGCCCTACGAAATGTCTCAAGTTCAGAATGTGGCCGTTGTCTACCATGGGTTCCTCGCGGAAGCCGAGGACCTTGCTCGCGAATTGTCGGAGCGCTACGGCAACGGCAACTGGACACTTCTCCCGGCCGAGCCCGTCGCCGATCTTGAGACGGGCGTCGAAAGGTGTGACCTTGTAATCACCATCGGCGGCGACGGTACGATCTTGCGCGGAGCGCACGCAGCGGCCCCGTTTGCGATTCCCGTGCTCGGGATCAACATGGGCCGCGTCGGATTCATGGCGGAGCTGGACGCCTCGGACGCCCTGAACGACACGGGTTGGTACCTGGATAACTGGGACGAAGAGGGCAGGGGACCGCGTATAGAAGAGCGGGCGATGATACGCGCTACCGTGATCGGTTCAACCGAAGCGCCGTTTCACGCCCTGAACGATGTCGTGGTGGGCAGGGGAGCGTCAATCCGGGTAGTTGACCTTGGAACCGTCGTTGACGGACAACACATAGTTACCTATCGGGGCGACGGCCTGGTGATATCTACCGCCACCGGATCCACCGGTTACGGCCTCGCACTTGGCGGCCCGGTTATGAACCCCACCAGCGGCGCTTTCCTCTTGAAGCCGATCGCAGCACACATGAGTCTCCAGGGTGGGTTGCTGCTAAGGCCCGCAGCCGTTGTCAGCATTACGGTGGAGAACGAGGCTGGCGGAATGCTCAGCGTCGATGGATTTGTCGATCGAGCGGTCGCCGTTGGCACCACGGTTCAGGTCGAGACGAGCGAGTACCGGGCACGATTCCTCCGCAAGCACCCGCCGGAAGCTTTCTATCAGTCATTGACCCGGAGATTGGGGATGCGTCAGGGGGCGATGACGCGTGAGGGTGGCGAAGAAGAAGAACGCCCCGGCAACGCCGGTCTCTGAGTTAATATTTACCCGATGCTGACCACTACAACCGTCGATTCCCGACAGGTATACGACGACCACCGCGTAAAAATGCGCGTGGACACTATCCAACTGGGAGACCGTCCGACGCTCGAACGGGGTGTTATCGAGCAGTCAAACTCGGTCGTCGTAATACCGGTCACGGATGACGGTAACGTCCTTCTGGTAAAACAGTGGCGTCACGCGGTGCAGTCGGTACTGCTTGAAGCGCCCGCTGGACACATTAATCCCGGAGAAGAGCCGAGGGACGCAGCGTTTCGTGAACTTCAGGAGGAGGCGGGCCACACAGCCACACATCTGGAGCCCTTGCCCGGTTTCTGGGCGGCACCAAGCATCTCTACCGAATACATGCACGGATTTTTAGCAACCGGACTCAAGCCTTCCTCACTCCCTCAAGACGATGATGAAGACGTAGAGCTAGCCAGGACCCCGATTTCAGATATTCCTGACCTGATACGCAAAGGCAAGATTATCGATTCGAAAAGTATCGCGGCGCTGCTGTCCGCGCTTTATCTTTTCCCTGAATCGATGCCATCAGCTTGAATACGCTAATTAAACTATCTGTCTTGTCTGACAAACCGCTTCACCAACACGCGCTCTGGCGGGCGCTTGCTGAACCCAATTCCGCCGCCAGTAAGAGGTAACGGATGTACCAACACGACGTTCTGATAATTGGCGCCGGCCTTGCCGGGCTCAGGGCCTCAGTGGAGGCCGCCCGTATGGGCGTGGATGCTGCGGTAATCACCAAGGTGCATCCAATCCGCAGCCACTCAAACGCGGCTCAGGGCGGAATCAACGCGCCGATGACGGACCGCGGAGATGACTGGGAAGGCCACGCGCTGGACACCATCAAAGGCAGCGACTATCTCGCAGACCAGGACGCCGTCGAGTTGATGTCGCGTGAAGCCAGTGATGCCATCATCGAGCTGGAGCACATGGGTGTGATCTTCAGCCGGAACGAAGCTGGACAGCTCGGAACCCGTCGTTTCGGAGGCCAGAAGGTCGCACGAACCTTTTACGTTGGAGCTATTACCGGCTCGGCGATGCTGCAAGCCCTCTATGAGCAGGCGGTCAAACTGGACGTCAACGTCTACGAAGAGTGGTTCGTGTCCAACCTCATCATCGAGGACGGAGAGTGCCATGGCGTGATGGCGATGAACCTCCACACCGGCGAGTTACACATGATCAGGGCGAAGGCCGTGATCATGTGTACCGGTGGAGCGGGACGGGTGTTTGAGCCGTCTACAAACGCCCTGATCTGTACGGGCGAGGGACTGGGACTGGCCTACAGGGCCGGCGCACCCCTTATGGACATGGAGATGATCCAATACCACCCGACCACACTCGCCGGATCAGGTATTCTCCTGTCCGAAGCCGCCCGGGGTGAAGGCGCATACCTCCTCAACGCCGAGGGCGAACGGTTCATGAAGACCTACGCCCCTGATTACATGGAGCTTGCCTCCCGTGACGTCGTTTCCCGGGCCGAGCAGACCGAGATTGACGAGGGGCGCGGCATCGACGGCAACATCAACCTCGATCTGCGACACCTCGGCCGGACCTTCATAGAAGAACGGCTCGGCTACCTCCAGGAGGTAGCCATTGAATTTGTGGGCATCGACCTGGCCGAGGCGCCGATCCCGATTCGCCCCGGGATGCACTACATCATGGGCGGTATCAAAACAGATGTGGACGGCGCCACCGAAGTGCCCGGTCTCTACGCCGCCGGCGAGACGGCCAACGTATCGGTACACGGCGGCAACCGACTCGGGGCGAACTCACTGCTGGACACGGTCGTATTCGGCCGCCGATCTGCGATCGCCGCAGCGGAGTATGCCAAGGGCATCGGCCGGCACTCCTCCGATGAATCGATGCTCGAATCTGAGAAGAAGCGCTACCAGGCGATCCTGGACCGGCCTGCGGATCTCCGGGCTGCCGCCATGCGGCGGGAGATGGGCGAGAGCATGGTCGCCGGCATCGGAGTGTTCCGGGATCAAAGGAGCATCGATGCCGCGACGGCAACGATCAAACAGTTGCGCGGTCTTTACCCACGCGTTGCGGTGGACAACAAGGGCAAGGTGTTCAATACAGACCTGATGTCCGCCATCGAACTCGACTACATGCTCGACGTCGCGCAGACGGTTTGCGCGGGAGCAAACGCCCGCAAGGAGAGCCGCGGCGCTCACTACCGCACGGACATGCCGAACCGGGACGATGAAAACTGGCTGAAGCACACCCTCGTTTACAAAGACGGTGAAGGCACCCGGGTCGAGACTAAAGATGTCACGATCACGGATTGGACGCCGATTGAAAGGGTCTACTAGATGGAGCAGACGCTGCGCGTAAAGCGCTACGATCCTGAGAACCCGGGGGCTGCCGGATATCAGGACTACACCGTCGAGGTGACCGATACCACAACGATTCTTGACGCTCTTCTCACCATACGTGAGGAGATGGACGGAACATTGTCGATGCGCTGTTCCTGCCGTGCCTCGATATGCGGGTCATGCGCTATGCGCGTGGACGGGCAGGCGAAGTTGGTCTGCAAGACACGGATCAACTCCGTAGCTCCGGATGGCGAGACCATCACGATTGATCCGATGGGCAATATGCCGGTCATCAAGGATCTGGTTGTGGAGTTCAAGTCCTTCTGGGACAAGATGCACGACGTAACTCCTTACCTCCAACCCGAGGGCGCTGTTCCCGAAGCGGAGTACATCGCCTCAGATGACGATATGGTCCACCTGGTTGGCGTCGTCAACTGCATCCAGTGCGGCGCTTGCGTATCAGACTGCACTGTGCTGGAAGTAGACGACAGCTTCCTTGGCCCGGCCGCCCTCGCAAAGGCGTACAGGTTTGTGAAGGACCCCAGAGACGGCCACCAGGAAGACCGACTTGAGGATCTCAATAAACCCTCGGGAGTCTGGGACTGTACACGCTGCATGCAGTGCGTTGAGGTCTGCCCGAAGGATGTTGACCCGATGGGACGGATCATGGTGATGCGGGACATGGCTATGGAGGCCGGATTCAACAACACCGCCGGATCACGTCATACAGAATCGTTCGCCAAATCGGTCAAGAAGAACGGCCGGCTGGATGAGATGAAACTTGCCGTGGACAGCATGGGCAAGTTCAACATCCCGGCATTAATAGCTGAAGCTCCGGTCGGACTCAGGGCTATGCGCAAAGGTAAATTCCCATGGAAAGCGCACAAATCATCTGAGCCGAACAAGGTGAAGCAGATATTTGAAAAGATCGAGGGTAAGTAGATGAAGTACGCCTTCTACCCGGGATGTGTCGCAAGAGGCGGCACGCCTGAACTTATGGTGTCGGCGAACGCCGTGATGGATCGCCTAGGTATCGAGCGTGAGGAGATCGTGTCTGCGGCTTGCACCGGCGCCGGTGTTCTCCAGGAACGAAACCAGAAGCTGGGCGATGCATTAAACGTTCGTACCTTCGCTCTTGCAGAGAAAATGGGCTTGCCGATCATGACGATCTGCAGCACCTGCCAGGGTGTGATGTCGCAGGCCAACCGACGGGTCCTCCGGGATCTTGAGTATCTGGCCGAGATTAACGAGGTCCTCGCCGAAGAGGGCCTGGAGTACAAGGGAACGACCGTCATCAAGCACTTCTTGTGGGTGCTGGTGGAAGAGATTGGTATCGAAGAACTCCAGAAGACATTCACAAAAGAGCTGTCCGGTCTGAAGTTTGCTCCGTTTTACGGCTGTTACATCGTTCGGCCGAGCGACGCCCTGGGGTTCGACGAGCACCCGGAGCGCCAGACCTCGCTCGAGACGGTGATCGAATCCACAGGCGCAGTTGCGGTGGAGAACGATGGCAAAACAAAATGCTGCGGACTTCCGATCCTGCTTATCAATCAGAGCAATGCCATCCAGATGGTATCCAACCACACCGGAGAGGCGAAGGATCTGGGAGCGGACGCAATGGTCACGCCGTGCCCGCTTTGTCATCTGAACCTGGACGGTTACCAGCCGAAAGCGGCGAAGCGCAGGCCGAGTGGGAAGATTGATCTGCCGATTCTCCACCTGCCTCAGATGCTGGGACTTGCGATGGGAATGCAGCCAAAGGAGTTGGGACTCCAACGCCACATCATCTCCACCAAAGAGGTGATCGGAAAGGCCGCAGCAGCCCCGGCGGCGGTGGGCTGACAAAGTTGGTCACCGCCCTCGCTTCTGATTGTGTCGAGGCGCCGGGCGAAAAAAGATATTGGAGGGCGGTCACTTCACGGTGACCGCCTCCTTTTTATCAGTGGCTGTGGGTATGACCATCCCCGTGGTCATGTCCGTGATGGTGACCATCGCCGCCGGAGTGAGACTCCTCATAGAGTCCGCCGTCCGGTACCACGTCTACCGGCATATCTCTTCTGTGAATATTATTTCTCCACCGAAAATGCGACTGATGTCCCCGATGCCTTTCTCCATGGCGCCGTGTTGAGACAGGTGCGGGCCGATATGCGCGAGAAGTAGTTTCTTGACGCCCGCAGCGGCCGCCATCTCAGCGGCGCCTACCGTTCCACACTGGCCTCCGCCTTCACCCACGGCGTTCATGGCGTCCTGGTCATCCCAGCACATACAAACGAGTGCGTCAGCGCCCTTCGCCAGGTCGATGACCGATTGACACGGCTGTGTGTCTCCGGTGAACACCACCGATCCGCTGGTGGTGTCCATTCGGTAGGCGAGCGAATCCAAGTAAGGCTGCACGTGCTCCGCGGGCGCCGAAGTGACCTCCCATTTCTTGGTCGTCAACACAGTGCCCACGCCTACATCCCGGGCATCGACACTCGGGGGCTTTCTTGGCAGCTTCCCGCCACGGTTCACGTACACGTTCTGGCTCAACGGGTGATTTATACGAGCCTTCCAGTCATGCGTGAAAGCTCCGTCCGGGCCAATCAGTTTGTCGGTTATTGACTCCGTTAACGTCGGGCCGAAAACTTTCAGATCGTTCTCTTTACCGATGCTTTGATCCCACCGAGTGAGTAAGAAGCACGGGTAGTCCACATCATGGTCGAAGTGGTGGTGTGTAA
Source organism: Dehalococcoidia bacterium (assembly GCA_046583455.1). Classification (GTDB taxonomy): domain Bacteria; phylum Chloroflexota; class Dehalococcoidia; order Lucifugimonadales; family Lucifugimonadaceae. The sequence continues at coordinate 10,964 of JAYGCG010000044.1, forward strand.
AAAAGAGATTGTCGATCTGCGTCGGAAACATGCCCGCCTGGACCAGTTTGTGCGTCGCCGCCGGTCCGCAATCGAACATGATGAACTCGCCATCAACCTCCACCACGTACGCCGTTCCAAAACGAGTAGGAGTGGGTGTTGGCGTACCTGCTCCCAGGACATGAATTCGGGGCATTTCGGCTCCTTGTACAGGTTGTTATTTACCCCGGCGTATTTCCAGAGCGGCACCGGGACCAAGTGCCGACAGTCTGCCCCGATTGAGGTCTTCGCTGTATCCCTTGATTCAGTCCAACAATAAGCTGCTACCTGTCCTCGCCTCCCCGTATGATACGTCGGCCATCGTAAACGTGAGTGTCTGCCCACGGGCCCTCGACGGATTCACACTAGGGCCGCGCTCGACGGCAACAAGACATAAATCACTGGAGTTCACCCCGATTCAGTTGTTCCCCCCTCTATTTACGGTAAACCCCATGCAATCACAGGTGTCCCGGCTCCGGTCGAAGCGTCTGCATTTCTCATGATGCGGACACAGTCCGTAAAACTCCGGTAGCCGGGTGGGCGACCAGGCTACCGACATATAGGGGTGTAATAGATGTTCAAGACATCGCGAGGCTAGGAGAACGGCCAGCGAGGTATCACGGGTCTCGAAACGGCGATCATCGTGGTCGCCTCCGTATTTGCGTTCACGGTTCTCTCTACAGGTATCTTCTCCTCAGAGAGAAGCAAAGAAACCGTATTCGCAGGCCTCGATGAAGTCCGCAGCTCACTCGAGCCACGCGGCAGCGTCATCGCTTACAAGGGCCGGCACAGCACAACGGCCGCATCGGACACGATCTACAAGATCACGTTCGTCGTTTCCAATGCCGTACAGGGTGAGGCCATTAACCTGACCCCGCCGTACACGGCCAACGGTGCCGCCTTCGACCCGGACCCGTCTTCGGGTGCACAGTACAAGATGATTGTCTCCTATGCAGACGATAACCAGTTCCTGAATGACGTTCCGTGGTCAGTAACCTTCCCGGGATATGACAACAGCGACAATCTCCTAGATGCTGGCGAGAAGGCCGAGATCACCGTATGGCTGTTTGACCGCAACTCCGCGGTCACCGACGCTACTGACAACAACGGTATCGTCCTCATGGACGGTGGTGGCGCTGGTGGAGATGGTGGATTCGCCAATACGGACAACATCATCGGCGTCAACGACAAGTGGACGATCGAAATCAAGCCGGAATCAGGCGCAACGCTCAACATCGAGCGAACCATGCCTGGCCGAGTCGACACGATCATGGACCTCCGCTAGTCGCGAGTACAACAAACAATGTTCTCCCTGGTTGATTCTCAGAGTCTTAGATGACCCATCAGTGGGCGCCGTCAGGCAATAGGTGCGGACCCACAACCACGGCTCCATGTTTTCACTAGGACGGCAACCTGCAATTGGCGGTCTTGGTTATTGGAGTCATCCCGGTGTCTGACGACCACGGGTGCGAATAACGTAAACGGAAGTATTTATCACCTGTTGAGCAGTAGACCTTGTGCGGAACATAGGCCGATTGAATGTGGCTCCGGCAGGGAATATCACTTACCGCTTGAGGCGACCGGGAATTTGCCCGGCAACTACAAAGAGGACGGCATGGATGTTTGAGCCTGGACGGGGCATAGGACAAACCCAGCGTGGGATAACTGGCCTGGAAACGGCCATCATCCTGATAGCGTTTGTCGTCGTAGCTTCTGTGTTCGCTTTCACGGTCTTGTCCACCGGCATCTTCTCTTCTGAGAGAGCCAAGGAGACGGTCCACGCTGGACTCGACGAAGTTCGTAGCTCGCTCGAGCCACGTGGCAGCGTGACGGCATTCAGAGGCCGGTACGGCAGCGGTTCCGGGACCGAGACAATTTACAAAGTCAGCATCGTCGTCGCTCAGGCAGTAGCCGGAGAGCCGCTTGACTTGACACCGCCGTACTCCGCAGACGGAGCATCGACGGATCCGGACATCGTTAGCGGTGCCCAGAACAAGACGATTGTGACGTATTCAGACTCTGACGAGCACCTCTCCGATGTGCCGTGGACTATCACGTGATTGGGTTACTCCAACGGGGACAACATCCTGGACCCGGGCGAGAAAGCCGAAATGACCATGTGGTTGTATGACAGGTTATTCGCAGTGACCGATCCAGACGACGACAATTCGATCGGACTGATGGATAGTTCCAGTCCGGGTGGGTCCGGAGGGATGGCGGCAACGTCAACTGCTCCAAGTCTGAACGACAAGTTCACCTTCGAAATCCAGCCACCGACGGGAGCAGTCCTGACGATTGAGAGGACATTGCCGGCCCGAATGAATACGGTGATGGACCTCCGGTAGACCGGGAGCTTAACTCCCATTAGTTGCAGATTATGAAGGCGGCGGGACGCTCAGATGATGAGCACCGCCGCCTTCTCGCGTGTGCTGGTTCAGGGCCTTTCCGGCATGTGCCCGGAGGATCGGGCGGGCGAGTGCCGGCGAGCGACTCTCTTCAGCGTGAACACAAACCCACGGCACATCGTTGAGACGCGAGAACGGGGCGGAAGATACTCCACCCCGTTCGTTTATTTCTCCAAGAACTGACGGCTACGAGTTAGCGGCCATCACGTCGATAAGTTCCTGGACCGAATCCGCAGATGCCTTCAGAGCTGTCGCTTCAGCGTCGGTGAGGTCGATCACTATTATCTCCTCCACGCCACCTTCGCCCAGCTTCACCGGAACCCCGACATAAAGGCCTGAGATCCCGTATTCGCCCTCAAGATACGCCGCGCACGGCAGAATCTCTTTCCTGTCTCCCAGAATCGCCTCAACCATCTGCATGGCGGCGGCCGAAGGGGCGTAGTAGGCGGAACCGGTCTTCAGGTAGTTGACGATCTCTGCGCCGCCGTCACGTGTCCGCTGAACGATCTCTTCGAGCCGTCCGGCTTCGATCATCTCGGTGACAGGCTTGCCTCCTATCGTCGTAGTGCCAAGCAGCGGAACCATCGAGTCGCCGTGGCCGCCAAGCACGTATGCCGAGACGTTGGTTACAGAGACGCCGAGCTCTTGCGCCAGGAAGGTCCGGAACCTTGAGGTGTCCAGGATTCCGGCCATGCCGACCACACGCTCTTTAGGGAAGCCGCTGACCTCGAAGGCCTTCTGGACCATTGCGTCCAACGGGTTAGAGACGATGACGAGGATGGTATTCGGCGAGTGTTTCACCACTTCCGTGACGACAGATGTCATGATCTTCATGTTTGTGAGTAGCAGGTCGTCGCGGCTCATGCCCGGCCGCCGTGCAATGCCCGCCGTGATCACCACGACGTCGGAACCTGCGGATTCCTCGTAACCGTTCGATCCGGTCACGCTTACGTCTGCGCCGGATACGGGTGTGCTCTCGGCCATATCGAGCGCTTTTCCCTGTGGCAAGCCCTCAACGACATCAACCAGCACCACGTCCGCAAGCGCCTTGTCTACAATTCTCTGTGCCGTCGTGGCGCCGACATTTCCTGCGCCTACGACCGTTACTTTTCTCCGCAACGCGTGTTTTTCCTCTCGATATTTCGTTATTCGCTTCGTTGGGCGTTATCTGTGTTCGCGGGGCGTACTCACGCCTTTCTGGATTTCTCTACAGAGGGATGTTGCCGTGCTTTTTGGCAGGCATCGAATCCGTCTTGTTACGCAGCATTTTGAGCGCAGCGATGATCTTCGGCCGGGTATCGACCGGATCGATCACGTCGTCCAGATAGCCACGATTTGCAGCGACATAAGGATTGGAGAACCGCTCTTCGTAATCTGCGACCAGTTCTTTTCGTTTGGCCTCTGGGTCGTCGGCTCCCGATATCTCTCTTCGACCAATTACAGCGACCGCGCCTTCCGCTCCCATTACGGCGATCTCCGCCGAGGGCCATGCGTAGTTGATATCACCGCGCAGGTGCTTACTGCTCATCACGATGTAGGCCCCGCCGTACGCTTTCCGGGTTACGACGGTCACCTTGGGTACCGTCGCCTCGACGTATGCGTACAGCAACTTGGCCCCCCGCCGGATTATTCCGCCGTGTTCCTGCGCGGTACCGGGCATGAAGCCGGGCGTGTCTACAAGAGTCACTATCGGGATGTTGAATGCGTCACAGAATCGGATAAATCTAGCAGCCTTCTCAGAAGCGTTGATGTCCAGAACTCCGGCGTTGGCCGCCGGTTGCTGGGCGACGATTCCGATAGAGTCGCCATTCATACGTGCAAACCCGATGAGGATGTTCGGCGCGTATAGCGCCTGAACTTCAAAGAACTCGCCGTCATCCACTATCGGGCCGATCACGTCCATCATGCTGTATGGCTGATTCGGGTTGTTCGGCACGACCGTGGCCAGCGATTCGTCTCTACGGTTCGGATCGTCGCCCGATTCAGTGGACGGCGCGCTCTCCACGTTGTTGGAGGGCAGATAAGAAAGGAGCTTGCGTACCGACTGGAAGCAATCCTGTTCACTCTGGTTGACGAAGTGGGCGACTCCGCTGATGCTCGCATGGGTCTGTGCGCCGCCAAGTTCCTCCACGGATACGTCTTCTCCGGTTACGGCCTTCACGACCCCGGGGCCGGTGATGTACATCTGGCCGATGCCATCGATCATGAAGATGAAGTCGGTGATAGCGGGGGAGTAAACCGCGCCCCCGGCCGTTGGACCGGCTATGACGCTGATCTGGGGTATAACGCCGGAGGAAAGCACGTTCCGAGTGAATATTTCGCCGTACCCGGCGAGCGACGTCACACCCTCCTGGATGCGGGCGCCTCCGGAATCGTTGACGCCGACGATCGGCGCTCCGATTCGCATGGCGTGATCCATGATTTTTGAGATCTTCATCCCGGCGACTTCCGATAGAGAGCCGCCGAGAACCGTGAAGTCCTGTGCGTAGGCGCAGACGATACGGCTTTCAACCTCACCATACCCGGTAACGACCGAGTCGCTATCAAATCTCTGTTTATCCAGCCCGAGATCGGACGCACGGTGGGTAACGAAGGTGTCTATCTCGTTAAAAGTCCCCGGGTCGAACAGTAGCTCCAGGCGCTCGCGGGCCGTTAGCTTGCCGCGCTTCCGCTGTGCATCGATGCGTGCCTGACCACCGCCGAGGAGAGCTTTCTCTCGGCGATCCGCCAGTACGGTGAGCGGGTCACAAGGTTGCTCGGACTCGGACGATTCGGTATTCGTTGTTTCGGTAGAGATTGCTTTGATCTCCGGTGAATCCACGTGTCGTCACTTCGTTTGGAAGCGTATAAAAACCGACCCGTTTTGCCGGGTTGTATTGATGACCGCTTTCAAGCGGCAATCGTAGCGCACGGTCTGGGTCGTCGCAATCGAAATCACGATGGTTTCAAGGGATGCGTCCTGATGCCCGGTGATAGCATCCCTGGTAGTTATTCGTGGCCCATTCTTGCAGCGGTCAGTCGCCTGAATTATCCCTGCAACGCCCGGATACGTCTGATGCCCTGAAAATCTCACAGAGGATTGCAGTCAGAGTGACCAGCAGTGATGTCAATAACGCCGATCTCCGGGAGCTACTGATCGGCGACAGCCGGTTCATCTGGGGAGCTCGGACATATGTAATGGGCGTTCTAAACATCACCCCCGATTCATTTTCTGGTGATGGGACCGGCGACGATCTTCAACGAGCCGTAGAACTGGCGCTCAGGTTCGAGGACGACGGCGCGGACATCATCGATATAGGAGGCGAATCAAGCCGCCCGCGATCGGCCTACAGGGACGCACGCCCCGTGTCGGCGGAAGAAGAGGCTGAGAGGGTGATCCCCGTAATCGAGGCGCTGTCCGGGCGGCTGGGCATCCCTATCAGTATCGATACCCAGAAGTCGTCCGTCGCCAGCCTGGCCATCGCTTCTGGAGCATCGATGGTGAACGACGTGTCTATGTTGAGCGCTGACGCCGGAATGGCCAACACCGTGGCCGGGCTCGGTGTGCCGTTGATCATCAATCACACGCGGGCGCGGGCAGTATATCCCTCCGGCGTAGTGCTCGAAGTGATCGAAGACCTACGTCGAGCGGCTGTGATGGCTGAAGATGCCGGACTCCCGTTCTCAAAGGTGATCCTTGATCCGGGAATCGGGTTCGGCAAAACCGTGCAGCAGAGCATCGAAATGCAGCGCGGCCTGTCAGAACTGGTCGACCTCGGATACCCGGTTCTGATCGGAACGTCCCGCAAATCCTCGATAGGGGAAGTGCTTGGCCTTCCCGCGGACCAACGAATTGAAGGGACCGCTGCGACTGTCGCGCTGGCCATAGAACGCGGCGCGGATATCGTGCGCGTTCATGACGTGAAAGAGATGGTGCGCGTGGCCCGGATGAGCGATGCGATAGTACGTGGCTGGAGTCCAGAGGCGTGACCGGCGAACTCGTCACGGCTTACATCGGACTTGGCTCCAATCTTGGGTCGCGTCACGGGGATCGCTCCCGGCATCTTGAGTTGGCTCTCGAAGCGTTGGGGTGCGCAGGAGTTGTGGGCCGGGTTTCGTCTGTTTACGAAACGGACGCCTGGGGCGTTCCGGACGAGCAGCCGAATTACTTGAATCAGGTTGCTGCGCTTGAGACAACACTCGGCCCCGGAGCGCTTGTGAAGGCGATGCTCAAGATCGAGGCCGATATCGGGCGGGTACGGACCGAGCGATACGGCGCAAGGATCATCGACCTGGATGTCTTGCTGCTGGGCGATGTCGTGATCGATGAGCCCGGAGTACAGATCCCGCACCCGAGACTGCACGAGCGGGCGTTCGTCCTGGTCCCGCTGTCTGAGATCGCCCCGGGCATCGTGCACCCCGGCTCTGGCGTCACCATAGGGGAGCTTCTTGAGCTGGTTGGAAGCTCAGGCGTCAGAGTGACGGAAATCGACCACTAATGGCCTTCCGGCCTCTACGTAATGGCGGTTTCGAAAATCGCCCTGAGCACACCAGCCATCAAGAACACGATCACTCCGCCAAGGAGCAAGGCGTTGTATCCGAATAGCCACGATAGTCGTTGCGTGATCCCGGAACGCGCCTCTGGCACGAATCCAGCTCTTCGGAGGCTCCACACCATATAGAACATCCAGCCTGCGATCACGATCTTGGCGCTCAGCACGATAAAGTAGGCTACCGTGGCGTCGTCGCCGGTGAGCCGCTCAAACATCAGGATCAGGCCGGTGACGACGATCGTGATGATCGACGCGTCCACAAGTTCTCGATACGGGCCAATGAAGCGTCCGATTACCGCCCCCACGCCATCCGGGTCTACACGCTGCGCCGGCCGGACGATCAACGCAAAGAAGACGCTCCCGCCGATCCATGCAACGGCGCCAAGCGCGTGCAGCCATCGGACGAGTACGATCAGGCCATCGCCAAATTCGCCTACCTCGCCGAGCGCGGCGGCGAGAGGAAGCGCAGAGATCATCCCGGTCACCAATTCAGGGTATCCATTCCGAGATTATCTCAGGCCGCAGAATCGGAGCGCCGTCGTAAAAATCCTGCGTTTGAGGAGATTGGCGAGTTTCAGGCCCTCTTAGGAGCCAGAAACTTTCACCTGGGTCGATCCGGAGACAACGGTCGAGTTGATAAGCGATTCCAGCGACTCCGGGCTCAGGATACCGGCATGCTTTTTGACGATATTATGGTCACTGTCGATAAAAATCGTGGTCGGGAATCCGACGATCTTGAAATCACGGACCATCTGGCTCTGGGCGTCGGCCCCGGACGGGTACGTGACACCCAGCTCATCCAGGAATTCTTGTCCCTCTTCGGCAGAGTCCAGGCCCAGGAGTTGGACCCCCAGGAACTGGATCTCATCGCCATGGACTTCATATGCGGCCTGCAGGTCCGGCAACTCGGCACGACAGGGCGGACACGACGGGAACCAGAAGTTCAGCAACACCGGTTGGCCTTCAAGTCGGGCGAGATCGAATACGCCGTGACCGGGCGTCGACACCTCGAAGTCCGATGCGTCACCGACAGGCATGAGGGCCGCGGCTCCGGTCGCCGTTGGATCCTGAACCGGTGACGAGACCGAGTCAGAACCAGCGCCGTCTGAGGTTCCGCATGCAACGGCGAGTAGTGTCACAGCGGCAAACGCTACGAGTAGAAGCCGGCGCACGTCGACACCGGGATGATTTGCGATCGCTTCCACCTGTGTCGTGGCAGGTTTATCCGCTGAAGAATTTGCCGATTGGATCATTTTCCGATGGTCTCCGTGATCGTTCCCAGGTCATTCCCAGTTCAAGTGAGTGGATGACACCCGATATTCAAACGCTGACATCTGAGCAGGAGTGTTATCCCTTTGATGACTGATACGCCTGTTCGGGTCCATGCGGTTTCGCGTATTGCCCCTGATCTGGGGGTATCAGCCGTGACACGCCTTTCGAACTCTGTCGAGCTGGTCTTCCAATGCAGCCTTCAATCCGTCGATCGGCACCCGATCCTGAATCATCGTGTCACGATCACGGATCGTCACGGCGTTGTCTTCTTCGATCGTCTTGAAGTCCACCGTCACACAGAGCGGGGTCCCGATCTCATCCTGCCGCCGGTAGCGACGGCCGATACTTTGCGTATCGTCGAACTGTGCATTGAAGCTGGCCCGCACGAGGTCGTACACCTCACGCGCCTTCGGGGCCAGTTTCTCGTTGCGGGAGAGCGGGAGCACGGCAACAGCCACCGGCGCGATGTCAGGGTGGAAGTGCAGCACCGTGCGCTTCTCTTTGCCCTCACCCTCCTCGTCGTATGCATCCGCCATGAACGCCAGGGCGGACCGGTCTGCGCCCATCGCCGGCTCAACCACGTAAGGAACGAAACGTTCCTTTGCGGCGTCGTCAAAGAACGAAAGGTCGCGTCCGCTGCGTTCGATATGCGCCTTGAGATCGAAATCGGTTCGGTTTGAGATCGTTTCAAGCTCGCCCCAGCCCCACGGGAATTCGTACTCGATGTCGGCGGAGGCCTTCGAGTAGTGCGGCAGCTCGTCGGCCTCATGCTCCCTGATCCGTAGTTTGTCACCACGTATACCGAACTTCTTGAACCAGTCGTCCGAGAAATCGATCCAGTAGCGCTGCCACTCCTCGTCCGACCCGGGCTTGCAGAAGAACTCCATCTCCATCTGCTCAAACTCACGAGTGCGGAAGATGAAGTTGCCGGGCGTGACCTCGTTCCGGAACGATTTACCGATCTGGGCGATGCCAAATGGGATGCGCTTGCGGGTGGTGGTCCGGACGTTGTCGAAGTTGATGAAAATGCCCTGAGCGGTCTCAGGTCGCAGGTACACGACCGCAGCATCGTCCTCTACGGGGCCCATGAACGTCTTGAACAGCAGGTTGAACTGGCGCGGCTCAGAGAATTTGGACTCGCCGCAGTGTGGGCATTTTTCGCCGACATGGTCAGCACGGAATCTACGATGGCAGCCGCCGCACTCCACGAGCGGGTCGGAGAAGTTCTCGACGTGGCCGCTCGCCATCCACACCTCGGGACTCTGGAGGATCGCCGAGTCCAACCCGACGATGTCGTCCCTGTCGCGGACCATAGACTTCCACCACATCGCTTTGACGTTGCGCTTGAGCTCCACGCCGAGCGGACCGTAATCCCAGGTGCTGCCAAGTCCGCCGTAGATTTCCGAGGCCTGGAAGACGAAGCCGCGCCGTTTGGCCAGGCTGACGATTGTTTCTAGATCGGTATTTTCGATAGTTCGAGAGATCGGTGACATCATTTTTCCGGACGCGCCACGAGGCAGTTAGCAATGCAGATTGGGCGCGAATAAAGGGTGACGGCCCCGCTGGCTGCCAGGCTGAACGATAAGTTTAGGCCATATATGGCGTGTATCTTCAGGGCCGAAGAGATATCCACCGTTGACACCGGGTTGATCGCTGCCTACATTCCCGGCATCACGACACACCGGACGAATCAGGTGATTCGCCTTTTCTGGAGAGCAACATGACAACTGCGACCCATCTCGATGGCGCAATAACCCTGATCACCGGCGCCGGCCGCGGGATAGGGTTCGGTATCGCCGAAGTCCTGTCCGAACGTGGCGCAGTAATCGCTATTTCGGACCTTGATGTAGACACCGCCGGTACCGCCTCGGATGCGATCAACTCAGGTGGCGCAAAAGCGACAGCGTTCCAGGGCGATACAACGTCGCAGGACTCGATGGACGCTCTCGCGGCCGCGGTTCTCCAGGAGTTCGGGCGTATCGACATCCTCGTCTGCAACGCCGGCGTTATAGGGGCCCCGGGATACCAGGATCGCACGGAGCACACGGAGGCCGACTGGGATGCCACGTTTGGCGTGAACGTCAAGGGCTTCGTCCACACGACCAACTCGGTGACGCCGCACATGCGTGACCGGAACGCCGGTCGGGTGGTAAATATCGCCTCACACGGAGGTCGCAAACCGCGGGGCACCAGGATCGCTCTCGGCAGCGTGCAGTCGCCTTATACGGTTTCCAAGGCGGCGGTGATCCAATGGACACACCTGTTGGCGATCGAACTCGCCCCTCACAATATCACCGTAAACGCCGTTTGCCCGGGAGTACTCTGGACGCCGATGTGGGAGACGATCGCCGAGAACCAGAAGGCCAACAACCCGGAACTGGCTGAGTTCACGTCCCGGGAGATTTTCGATCTGAGCATCAAGGAGCGTATGCCGATGGGCCGTGAGCAGACGCCCCGGGACATCGGGAAGGCGGTCGCCTTCCTGGCATCCGACGACGCTTCAGAGATCACAGGACAGGCGTTAAACGTCAACGGCGGGGCGGTGATGAACTAGTGGGACACCTCGTGTCAATGCTTCTGGAGCAGATTTGTGACTGACTCTTACGACGTTGTTGTGATCGGCGGGGGCGTGATGGGGTGCGCCACGCTGCACTACCTGGCGAAGATGGGCGTCACGAACGCCCTCTTGCTTGAGCGGGACACTCTCGCCGCCGGGTCTACGGGTCGGTCGATGACGATCCTGAGGAATCACTACTCCAACGCGATCACTACCCGGATGGCGGAGGAAAGCCGGAACGTGATCGCCGATTTCGAGTCAGAGACCGGACATCCGGGCGGGTTCGTTAACACCGGCTACGTATTCCTCGTCATACCCGGGCAGGAAGAAGCGCTTCGGACCAACGTTGCGCTTCAAAACGAACATGGCGTCGATTCCCGGGCAATGACGCCGGAAGAAGCTGCGGCGCAGTGGCCGGAGATCAACTTTGAAGGTGTTGCCGCGGTCGCGTTCGAGCCTGATTCGGGCTACGCGGATAGTTCAGCCGTCACGAACGGTTTCGCCCTGAGCGCACGTGAGGCCGGGGCCGAAGTCCGCCTCGGTGTCAACGTCACGGGGATCGTCCTGGACGGCGGCCGTGTGGTCGGAGTCGAGACGGATCAGGGACGCATTAACGCCGGCGCGGTCGTGCTGACGGCCGGTCCATGGATCCCGGAGTTCTTGAACTCGGTAGGCGCCCCGTTGCCGCTCTCATGGGTTCGCCACCAGGTCGTGAAACTACACCGGCCGCTGAACAAGATCCCGACACACCCGATCATCGCCGATACCTCAAACGGCATCTCGTTCCGACCCGACGCGGGCGATTTGACGCTCATCGGCATCCGAGAAGATCCAACAGACCGAGACACATACAACCAGTCGGTCGACCCCTCATGCGCTGCGGATTCGCTTGAATACCTCGTGAATCGATACCCTGCATTCGACGAGGCGGGGTGGGACGGCGGATGGTCTGGACTGTTCACCGTTACGCCAGATCATCACCCGATAATCGACCGCGTGCCGGGCATCGAGAGCCTCGTTGTAGGAGCGGGATTCTCAGGCCACGGCTTCAAACTGTCGCCGACGATAGGGCGGGCGCTTGCAGAACTAGCAATGCACGGGAAGTCGACCAGCATCGACATGACGGCGTTGCGCTTCACACGGTTCGCGGAGGACGACCTGTTGACCTCCGCATACGGGGCGAGCGTCTTCGCGTAAACCGGCGTTTTGTAAGCACGTTGTAGGGGCGGCTTGATATCCGCCCACGCTCGTCTTAGAGAGCCTTAGAAAACGCGTCCGGGTAGAGATTGGTATTCAGGGTTGATTTAAATCGACTACCGGGCGGGTAGTCAGCCGCCCGTACGATGTCTTGGAGGACTGCTCTGTGTTCCGAGCCCATCCAGCAGCACCCTGAGGCCCTTGAAGGGCCGTGGAAAACAAACACAATTTGGTGCACAGAAACCCGGGAGATTCTTCGCCTTCGGGCTCAGAATGACAGGCTGTGGCTCTGTGACGTGATGACGAACCAATTTGACCGGCGTTCCCAAGCGCCAATAGACTCCAGTGTCATGGCAGTGAAGCTGCGTCTGCGGCGGTCACATTACCAACACAAGACCATCGATAAATTGAGTTTCTGTACGTAATCGAAGGCAATGAATAACGCTAAACTCAGAATTCCGAGGTAGACGGCTTGACCCTTAAGACACTGTTCATTCCCGGCCCTTACGACAACCTCGCGCTGCCTCTAAAAGGCGCGCTCGGGCCAAACGCTGATCTATCGGTGCTCGACTACTGGACCCCGTCAGACAACGCGTCTCAGCTGGCGGATAGGTCAGAGGCGCTGGTGTTGGGTCCGGGCGCCGAAGCGGCCAGTGAGCTGGCGTCACAAGACGGCGATATCCGATTCGTCCAGTTCACCGGCTGCCGGCAATCGTCACTCGGCGCAAGTGCCCTACAGCAGAGCGGATTGACCGTCGCCAACGCCGCCCCGGCAATCGCTCCATTCGTAGCCGATCACACGGTGTCCCTGATTCATGCGGCGCTGGCGCTCGCCGGCCATCGGGACCGACCAGTAAACGAACTGGTTATCGGGATAGTCGGGCTCGGAAACGTGGGCATCGAGGTCGCACGTCATTTCGCCGAGGCCGGTGCATCAATCGTCTATCACGATGTCCGGACGGTGGTGCAGGGCTACGCCGCTGAAGTAGGGGCACGCCGGCACAGCCTGGACCGAATGCTCCTCAACGCCGATGTCGTAACGGTTCACGTAAGCGACACGCCACACACGCCCGGGGTAATAATCGATCGCGAATTGAAGTTGATGAAGCCCGGAGCCGTTCTGGTGAATACAAGCCTTTCGGAGGCTCTCGACGAAGCAGACGTGGCCGCGGCACTTGCGTCAGGAAAACTTGGCGCAGTGGCTCTGGGGGTGATGGAGACATACCCGGATAGCCAGCCCGGTCCACTGTCCGGACAGGACAAAGTGATTACAGAGCTGGCGGATGCGACCGATCGCGAGGTCGTCCTGAAGGCCGTCGCATCGCTGGTCGCCGACAATCTGAAGCGCGTGGAGGCCGGTGATCCGCCACGTGGTTTGATCGATCCCGTCGGATTCCCTGGAACGGGTGATCCGTCATTCTGGTCTTCCCGACTGGCGCCCCGTCAGCCTTAAGACAGCGCGAGCTCGCTTGTCCCTAACGGAGTTCGTTCTATACTTCGGCCTTCTTCGTAGCCCGCACATTCGTCTGCACCCGCACACGAATATAGGAGACCCTTCCCGTATGGCCCTCAAAGTCGTCAACGTTTCACGTCCCATGGCCGATCACAGCATGTTTGAGGCCGCGGGGATCGAGTTTACTCAGACCCTGGTCGACTCCACGACCTCGAAGGCCGATTACATAGATATCCTCCGTAACGTTGACGGCGCAATGATCGGAACGCTTCCGCTCACAGATCGTGAAGTGCTTGAGGCTTGCCCCAACCTGAAGATTGTCAGCCGATCCGGAGTGGGGGTCGACTCGATCGACCTTGCGGCGGCGACCGAACTCGGGATACTCGCCTGCAACACGCCGGGCATCAACACATCCGAGGTTGCGGACCACGCAATGGCGTTGCTGCTGTCCCTGACGCGACTGGTGCGTGAGACGGATGGAGCGGTCAAAGTGGGAAAGTGGAGCGACGACCCGGCCTCTATCGCCGCATTCCGGTCAAACCTGCGCCGGATCGCCGGCAGCACCGTCGGCATCATCGGTCTTGGAAACATTGGACGGGCGTTTGCGTCCCGGATTCGTGGGTTCGGCCCAGAAAGCATCGTTGCGTACGACCCTTACGTCCCGCAGACAACGGCAGACCTGTATGGCGTGCAGCTCGTGTCACTGGATGAACTGCTGACGACCTCCGACTACATCACGATCCACACGCCATCGACGGCCGAAACGCACCATTTGATCAACTCGGACACCCTGTCCCGGATGAAGAAAAACGCGATTCTGATCAACTGCGCCCGCGGACCTCTCGTCGACCCGGCTGCCTTACAGATCGCGCTCCAGAGTGGGCAGATCGAAGCAGCAGGTCTGGACGTGACGGAGACCGAGCCGATCGACGCCGAGGACCCACTGCTGAGTATCGATAACCTGATCATCACGCCTCACATCGCCGGTGCTTCGCCCACATCCGGTATCGAGGGCGGACGCAAGCAGGCGGAGAATGTACTGCTTGTGCTTACCGGACGTCCGCCGCACGGACTCGGCAATCCCGAGGTCATCAAGACGATCGCCGTGCAGCGTGCGACTGACGCCGGTCGATGGGAAGGCGTCCCAGACTTCTCGACCGCGCTGGCTCTTTAGGCGGTATCTGGTGAGCGGGGTGATCCAGCCCTGCCCATCACAAATTCCCGGTTCTGAGCCCTAAAAGCCTTTGTTGAGACGAGAATTCGATGTTTCTCGTCGCTGTCCGAGGCGTGCGCTAACGGCCCTTCGCTCGTTGACCGGTCAACCACGCGCTCCTACCATGCGGATACGTTTCGAAGATCAGGCGGGCGGATGCGCCCACAGGAGCCATTTCATGACTAGCGCAAGCACGAAAGTCCCGGTGACGGCCGCCGAGGCACGTGCCGAGTTCCGAGAAAACCGGCTGGCCCAACCAACCTCCGGCATGGCGCCGGGGTTCGTGCAGGCAAACCTGGCGATCCTGCCACGTGAGTCGGCGTTCGAGTTTCTGCTGTTCTGCCAGCGCAACCCGAAGCCGTGTCCGGTGATCGACGTGATCGAGGCGGGAAGCGTTGAGCCGGTTATCAGCGCTCCGGGCGCAGACATCCGGACCGATGTCCCCCGGTATCTTGTGTACCGCGACGGCGTGGTGACAGATGAACTGCTGGACTTGAAATCAGTCTGGCGTGACGACCTCGTCAGCTTTCTTCTGGGCTGCAGTTTTTCATTTGAACATGCCCTGATCGAGAACGGCATCACACTCCCACACTGGGAGACGGACAAGAACGTAGCCATGTTTCGGACGAATATGCAAACAACACCCGCCGGGCCTTTCTCCGGCCCGATGGTCGTATCGATGCGCTGGATTCCGCAGAACAAGGTCGTCAGGGCTGTTCAGGCGACTACAAGGTTTCCGAACACCCATGGCGCCCCGGTACACATCGGCGACCCGGAGGCGATCGGCGTGGCTGACCCCATGAAGCCGGACTTCGGAGACGCCTGGGAACCCGCGCATCCATCTGACGTTCCGGTGTTCTGGGCCTGTGGTGTCACTCCGCAGGCGGTGGCGATGGCATCGAAACCTCCGCTGATGATCACCCACGCGCCGGGACACATGTTTCTCACCGACCTCAAAGATGAAGACCTGGCGGTCCTTTAGTGGACTACCGGGAGTAGTACGGAGATCTCGTCGACGAGGTGGCCGGGTTAGTTGCAACCGCACGCATCTATTAGCAGCAGGACCTCGGTCTAGCACCACTCATCGTTGCGCTTTCCCGATTACCAGAGCCAACCTGACCCATATTCATAACGGAGCAAACCTGAGATGACCACCATCGAGGACATCATCCTCCAGAAAGACGGCCGCAACATTTCGGCGCTCCGTCCTTATCTGCCCGCAAACTACGTCGAAGAAGCGGCGGACTTGATCCTTGAGCACCCGGGCAAGGCGCTGATCGTCACCGGGTTCTACATCGTCTACGCAAATGCTCCCGAGACAGACGGTCCACCCGGAGCCGCGGCGATAGGCCAAGCTCTAACAGCGATCGGATACGAAGTCGCATACGTGACCGACAAATACTCGATGGACGTCATGAATTCGGTCGCAGGCGACAAGCGGGTGATCGAATTCCCGATAGCTGACCACATGGAATCGGCGGCAGCCGCCCGAAAGATCCTGGAGACGGAAAACCCATCTGTCGTGATTGCCATCGAGCGCGCCGGTCTGGTCGGAGACGGCACGTTCCGGAATATGCACGGCACGGACATCTCCGAGTACAACGCCAAGATCGACCATCTGTTTGACCAGCATCCCTACAGCGTAGGAATCGGTGACGGCGGCAACGAGATCGGCATGGGCAACCTGAGGAACGAGGCGGCGGGCATCGACAGGCTTCCGGACGATCCCTGTGTGACCACAACCACCAAGCTCATGATTGCCTCGGTCTCGAACTGGGGCGGCTACGGCCTGGCCGCTGCATTGTCTATCAAGAAGGGGAAGAACCTGCTGCCGAGCATCGAGGGGGAGAACGCATGGGTGCAGGCGACGTACGAAACGGGCGCAGTAGACGGCCCGACGGGGGAGCACCGCCCTTACGTGGACGGCTTTCCTTTGGATGAGTACAACTCTTGCCTTACGGACCTGCACGAGCACGTGAACGCGGCTCTAGGGTAGTGGCTTCTACCGACGGAACTGGTCCGCGCAAGGACAAGCCTTATCGCATAAGTTACGTGCGGAAACAGTTGTCCGTGTTCGTGTGTTTATTTTCGCGTTATTTCAGGTAATACATCCTATAATATCAAAATCTCACGCATGTCTTAATTCAATAACTATATCCACGATGCGACGGTAACAAAGGGGAAGGAAGATGGCAGGAAGACTTGATGGCAAGGTAGCAATCGTTACCGGCGGAAACAGTGGAATAGGGGAGGCAACCGCGCACCTGTTTGCACGCGAAGGTGCGAAGGTTGCGTTGATGGCTCGCAGGGAAGCTGAGGGCGTCAAAGTCCAGGACGCTATTCGCAGCGAGGGCGGCGATGCGACGTACATTCAGTGCGACGTAACGGACCGTGGGATGGTCGATTCCGCAGTCGCAACGGCCGTCGAGGCATTTGGCGGCGTGGATGTCCTGTTCAACAACGCGGGACACGGCGCACCCGGCAACTTTCCGGATGAGGAAGACGACGCATGGGACAGCGTGATTGAGGTCAACCTAAACGGTACTTTCTACATGTCACGCGCTGCGTGGCCGCACCTGATCAAGTCCGGATCGGGCGCAATCGTCAACATGTCTTCGATCGCAGCGGTGATCGGATTCAGCAAGAACATGTACGACCTCAGCGGTCGGGGAGTGCCGTCTTCCTCCTATTACGTCGCAAAGGCCGGCGTCGACGCCTTCACCCGTTACTGCGCAGGCAGGGGCGGGGAGCACAACATCCGGGTGAACTGCGTCCGTCCGGGCCAGATCATCACCCCCGGAGCGACCGGTGGCACCGACACCCACGTGTTCAAGGCGGTGTTCGACGCGACTCAGATACTGGACGGACCTGGGCTTCCGGAAGACGTCGCGAATGTGGTGCTATTTCTTGCGTCCAGTGACGCCCGTTTCTTGACCGGTGAAATCATTAATGTAGATGGTGGAACACCGCGTAAACTGTAGAATCAACGACAGTATTAATTAACCCCTAATTAACTCTGTATCGACCGTAATAAAGTAAAGTTCGATTTCGATAAAAAGCAATGGGGTCATCAAGATGTCGGACAATCAAGAATCTCAGGACGAGAATAAGCGGGCTCCGTGGTGGCGTCGGAAACATCATTTGGCTGGAATAGCACTTGGAGCGGGGGTTGGAACAGCCGTGGGATTCTCCTCGACCACTCCCATATCGGGGATACTCGTTGGGATCGGAATCACCATTGCTTTCGGGGATGGGTACCCCAGGGCAAAGCGGAAATAACTGCTAGTACCCGAAGCGGTCGTTGGCGAATGAAATAGGAATAACGCGCCCCACACCAGACCTTCTTTGAACGATTGGCCTCCTGTCGATGAGGCTTTATGTTGCAGCCTCCTAATGCAGGAAGAGGCTAGGGGGTTGGTTAAAACCCGCGCCAACGTACGACCGGGCGGAGCAAGCGTCGCCCCTACGACGTCAAGACCAATACCAGTCCGAAAACGCTGTCTAATTCTTGCCCCATCTCCCCTTGTGGGAGAGGCCCTCGCGTTTCAAGGGTGAGGGGTAGGGCGGATGGCAATCCGCCCACACCGCCTATGACCAGTACGTTTCCTGCAGCGAACCCATTCCACCCCATCCCGTAACCGGAGATCCGTCCGTCGCACGCCATACCGCGCCATTCGGGTCCCACGGATTTGCTTCTAGCCATTCCTCGTTCAGTTCAACACCGAGACCCGGACCATCCGGCACCGGGAAGAAACCATCCTTCTGGATTGGCGCGGTGCCCGACGTCGCATCCTGGAACCACGGGTGCAGCCCGCCCTCCTGGATCATGAAGTTAGGCGTGCAGGCGTCTAGCTGAAGCGCCGCCGCTGTACAGATAGGTCCGTAAGGGTTGTGCGGCTGGAAACCCACGTAGTGGGCCTCGGCCATGGCGGCGATCTTCTTCAGCTCCATGATCCCGCCCGCCTGGACGATATCCGGCTGAATCATCGCCACGATCTGGCGTTGCAGCAGGTCCGTGTAGTCCCACTTCGTGAACAATCGCTCTCCGGTCGCAATCGGAATGTTCACCGCTTCGGCAACGCGCTGCAACGCATCGAGATTCTGCGGCGGAACCGGCTCCTCCATCACGAAGGGTCGGTACTCTTCGACCTCGTTCGCCACGTGGATGGCGGAAGAGGTCGATAGTCGGCCGTGAACCTCCAGAAGTAGCTCTACGTCATCGCCTACAGCCTCACGAACAGCCTTCATCTTTGCGATGGCGTGTCGTTCTGCGTCCCGCTGTAGAAAGATGCCGGTGTGGTCGAACGGGTCGCCCTTGAGCGCCGTAAGACCCTGCTCGACAAAGCCCATCGCTCGTTCCACGGCCAGTTCCGGCGTAGCGCCGTCCCACCGACCGTACGTCCAGATCTTGTCCCGCATCTTGCCGCCGATGAGCTGATACACAGGTACACCGAGCGCCTTGCCCTTGATGTCCCAGAGAGCGATCTCGATGCCGCTGATCGCCGACATCTGGATCACGCCGCCACGCACGTGGAAGTGGTG
>JAYGCG010000055.1:0-20289 GCA_046583455.1 Dehalococcoidia bacterium
TTCAACTTACCGGAACGTCTGTGATTTCCAGCACACAACGCTATCACTCGCCCTGTAAGAAGCTCAATGAAAATCGCGCGCGATTACGAAATTCGTAACACATGCAACCAGTTCCCGGGCAACCGGACTGGTGTTTCGGAATCGGTATGCCCAAGGACGAGGGCGCTTCGGTCGCATTTGCAGCAACCGAAGCGCCTGATGCGTCTAGGTCTTGCAGACTCCATTTGTCTCGACCACCGTTCCGGCCGCCGGGTCAAATATCCAGGTGTGAGAGTTGAGTCCGATGGACGCTATTAGCACCCACGTATCGCCGTCAACTCTGACCGAGCTGTAGTTGCCTGCTGGTCCGTCGCAATCATTCGCCTTAATAATCTCTTTGGTGCGGTCTCCGGCCTGCTCTTCTGTTAAGCCGCCCGGGTTCGTGCTGGGATCCTCGTCGCCACCGCAAGCCGCGAGAATGGTCAGCGAGGCGATGCTGACCAGAATCAAGAATATCCACTTAGATCGCATTTGTTTCCCTTTTGAATTGTGTGCCCGCGATCCTTCAGGGAAACGCGGGTATTAAGACAAGTTCAGCGATCACAGTAACAGACCCCAAGACCGTCGTAGACGGCTTCCGACCGCCGGGGGTCATCATTCATCGAGTTGCGGCGATTCGACGTCGCTTCCGTTATGGTCGAGCGCCGCGCTGAGGGGCGTGATTTGGACCCGTTATCCGTTGGCGAGTGCGACCAGTTCACGCGTCGCTGCCTCGGGATCGGCCGCCATCCCCACGGCGCTGATGACACACGCCATCTCCGCACCGGCAGCCATCACCGGCCCGATGTTGGAAGCGTTAATCCCGCCAATCGCGGCAATCGGACTGTCAATCTCGCCACGGATCATTACCAGCGTCTCCAGCCCCGCAGACACCGTCACCTCTTTGGTCGCCGTACCGTAGATGGCGCCGACGGCCACATAGTCGACCTGTTCCGAGATCGATACCAGGGCCTCCTGCATGGCGTGGTTGGAGATCCCGATCATCTGGCCCGGCACAAGAACTTTCCTTGCGGCGTCCACAGGCAGGTCCGTCTGACCGACGTGTAAACCGTCTGCAGCACTTAGCACGGCAATATCTGCATGGTCGTTCATAAAGAACAGCGCGCCGGCTTCCTTGCAAAGTTCGCTCACCTTTATCGCCGTCTCCAGCATCGGCCCTTTGTCAGAGACCTTGTCCCTGAGCTGGATAATGGTGGCCCCGCCGGCCAGCGCGGCCCGGGTAATTTCCTCCGGTGGGCGGCCTGCGGTGTGTTCAGGGTCCACTATTACATACAGTCCCCGGAGGCGATTCCGATTGTCGTTGGAACCCATGCGGTGAGGTTCCTTTGCGCAGGCAGACACGCGTACGTGATTCTGGGATTGCTCTGAAGGGCGGGGAGTGTAGCATGTGGCGACCGTCGATTTGGCGCCTGAACGGACCTGGAATGCGCCGAATAACCAGACTTGATAAAACACCCCACCAGCCCATATCGGACCGTAAAACATGCCTGACTACGCCGTTAACGAGGATCAACTACTCGGATGGGTCGATTCCCTTTCCAACTGGGGTCGATGGGGTGACGACGATGAGCTTGGGACTCTTAACAACCTGTCTCCGGAGTTGACCAAACGAGCGCTTGCACTGGTCGAGGATGGAACGACGGTAAGCTGCGCCGCCCCGCTCACCTTCAACCAGGCCGAACTTGATGTCCCTCGCCCCCCGGTGCACTACATGGTGGGCGCCGGTGAAGCGTACCGCCCGGGAGATGGCCCCGGCCGACAGGTGGCGATGGATTTCTTCGGACTGATCTTTCACGGCCACACCGTGACACACCTGGACAGCCACGCCCACTTCATGTGGGATGGCTATCTGTACAACGGGCGACCCTCGTCATCCGTCAAGATCCGAGAAGGCGCGACGGAGGGCGATATCACGATCGCCCATAAAGGAATCGTAACGCGCGGGATCCTTGTGGACGCAGCACGAGGACGAGGTGTTGATTTCATCGAACGCGGCGATGGTGTCGGCCTGGCGGATATCGAAAAGGCTGAAAAAGACGGTGGATTTACGGTCGGCAAGGGCGATGTGTTGTTCCTGCGTACGGGCCAGTTCGGCGAACGACAGCGAAGCGGCCCTGTTGATGTGAACATCGCCGGCTCTTCCGGTCCCCTCCCGGAGTTGCTCCCATTCTTCCAGGAACGCGACATCGCGGTCATGGGATCGGACACAGGAAATGACGTGACGCCAACTCAGTCAGAAATCTTCACCAACCCGGTACACCAGGTTTTTATCCCGGCAATGGGCGGCTGGATCCTGGACAACGCCTGGCTGGATGATCTCGCAGACGAGTGTGCGCGACGGGGACGATGGGAGTTCCTGATCAACATCCTGCCGCTAAGGCTGAACAACGTGACCGGATCCCCGGTAAACCCGGTGGCGGTGTTTTAAGAAGGCAATCGTGTAATAGGCCGTAGGGGCAGGGCTCTCTCCGCCCACACGGTTGGTACGCCGGTGACCGGTACTTCTAGAGGTGTTACGGCATCAGGCTGGAACCGTGTCCTGAGGCTCTCGAAGCATGTGCTGAGCCCGACGAAGTTGACCGGAGCACACGCTTGGCCACAACGACGGATTGCGATCCGTCATTGCCCGCGCTATCCCTCTACTGCGCCTTTGATGATCTCGAACCGCCGTACCGTGCCTCCGACGCCAAATTCGATCGCCACAACGTCAATTCGCCAGTCTTCCGGTGGCATCTCCATGGCCTGCATATAAGCGTACGCGACCTTGATGAGACGCTCCGATTTTGTGGCAGTGATCGACTCTTCAGGCAGGCCGTACGCCCTGCCTCGCCGCGCCTTAACCTCGATGAAGGTCAGTACAGGCCCATCCCACGCGACCAAATCAACTTCGCCTTCCCGCGTGCGATAGTTTCGATCTATTACGCGATAGCCGCGCGTGGACAACCGTTCTGCGGCGATCTCCTCGCCGCGCCGACCAACCACACCGCGCCCGCCATCGGCGGATCCAGACTTACGAGAAGCATCACTGCCGCCGGCCGGAGTCGGGAGATCGGAATCCGGATTCATCAGCCGGTGCCGGCCGGAGTCCCGTAAATGGCGACAGCTTCACGGACAGGTGCGAAGGTCAGTCGGTGCCCGAAGACGGGTCCGCGCTCGCGCAGGGCTTCGAGGTGGGTGGCCGTGCCGTAACCCTTGTGCGCCGCAAACCCGTAGCCAGGGAATCGGGTGTCCCACACCGTAGCCATGAGCCGGTCACGTGTGACCTTGGCGATGATGGAAGCGGCCGCGATGCTTCGGCATCGTGCGTCACCCTTGATCATCGATGTCTGCGGGAGGGATATGCCGGGCAATTCCAGCGCATCTATCAGCAGGTGATCGGGAGCCGGTTCAAGCAGGTCTATAGCCCGGCCCATCGCTATTCGCGTGGCGGCGACTATCCCAAACCTGTCTATCTCCGCCGCATCCGCTGCGCCGCACGCGTAACCGATGGCGTGTTGTTCTATATAGACCGCGGCCCGATCACGCTGGTCCGGCGTGAGTTGCTTGCTGTCACGTATCAACTGAAGACCGTCTTCCGGCAACACTGGAGGAAGAATCACGGCACCAGCCACCACCGGTCCGGCAAGTGTGCCTCGACCGACCTCATCGACACCGGCCGCAGCGTTGTAACCCTGTTGCCGTAGGGCTAACTCAAATGAGTCGTCGGGGAAGGTGCGATTGTTTGTCTTGGCCAACGTCGAGTCAGACCCTTTGGATTGCACCGGACTTCACTGAACGCGTCAGTACGGCGTGGTATTCGGTCGCCGGAGCATACGTGTTCCCCCGTTGCTTCAAGAGCGTCGGGAACCAGTTGTTGCACTGCCCGCATGCCGCATCAGTCTGGGGCTAGTTGTTCAGTCCCCGCAGCATGCCGCGCAGATATGCGACCTGTCCCAAGTGTTGAGCTTCCTCGATGAGAACATGCGCCAGCACCCACGCGATCGTCGGCGGCTCGCCACGTGCGCCATCGCGCGTCTGACTCAGATCAGATGACGTAATCTCGGACAGGTTCTTCAGGCTCTGGGCACGGACTGCGGCGAAATATTCCAGGATGTCTGCCATATCCAACCGCGGGAACTCGGCAACCCTCTCCGCCGTATCGCCAGCCCCTCCGCGTTCCGCCGGGAGCCGCAACTTCGTGCAGAAATCGCCGGCTGTCCAGACCATTTAACCCTGGCCTATATATCCGTTGTACCAGTAGTCCTCCGCTCGGGCCATGTGCCACACGGTTCACGCGATGGGGTTGGAGTTCGGTGTCGGTTGCCAGTACAACTCCACAGGGGTCAGGCCACCGACGGTCGATTTCACGCCGGTCAGATACTCGTCCAGGCCGCTCCGAGCTACGTCCCTGTGGTCCATGCAAGTCACCTTTTAGTTTCAGCGGGGTTGGCAGAAGCTGAAGGCTACCCGTCGCGAGGTAGTCGGACAACTCGAAATGCGAAGTAATTTCACACGCTTCAACGTTGTGATGCTATGACGCTCCTCAGTTCCCGATTCCACGCAATATCCCTCGCAGATACGCGACCTGACCGAGGTGTTGGCCCTGTTCGATCAACACATGGCCCATGACCCAGGCGACCGTTGGCGGCGGATCCCCGCGTTCGCGATGACGCGTCTGAAACAGGTCATCTTCGGTAAGGGAGTCCAGAACTTCCAGCGTCCTGACGCGGACGGCATCGAAGTATTCCAGGACGTCACTGATCGGCAATACCGGGAACTCCGCCACGTCTTCCGCACTGTCCCCGTACCCGTTTCCAACGGCCGGAAGTCGAAATCGTGTGCAGTAATCGCCCGTAATCCAGACCGGTTCACCCTGGCCGATATAGACGCTATACCAGTTGTCCTCGACACGAGCCATGTGCCAGACGAGCCATGCGATGTGATTGGCGTTGGGCGATGGCTGCCAGTACAACTCCACCGGAGTAAGGCCGTCCAGCGCCTTTTTCAAATCCGTCAGGTATTCATCGAGTCCGTGAAGTGTGACCGCCTTATGGACCATGCGATTCTCCCCCTTGATGTAGATCGTGCTCGCAATGTAAAGCAGTGCACAAATCTGGTGCTATGTGAGGTGGTTGCGTTGGGCTGGTGTGAAATGAATCTGGTCCGTCATGTCCTGATGGCGGTGTCCTTTGGCTCCCGAAGGACCGGCGTGGGCGGATCGCTATCCGCCCCGACGGTTTTATCGTTCGGTCGAACATTTCGGCCAGACACAACGTTTTGTCATCCTGAGTCCGAGACGAAGAGCTTATCTTGAGGTTCTCGAAGGATTGGCGTGGGCATATTGTCATACGCCCCTACTCCGTGGTCGTAGAAACGTTCCCTATTGCCTGGCCAGACCCAACCGCCCGAATGGAGGCCCCGCCAAGATGAGGTGCAGGCGTGCCTGCCTCAGGGAGGGCGCGGTCGATCATTCCACCGCCCAGGACCCGATCGCCGTCGTAGAACACGACAGCCTGACCGGGCGTAATGGCACGCTGGGGCGACTCAAACTCCACGATGACTCCATTGCCATCCGGTCGGACGATCGCCGGGATATCTGCGCCGTGATACCTGATGCGCGCCTCAACGCGTACGGCGTCAACGGGAGCGACTCCAGATACCCATTTCACGCCTCCAGCGGCCAGCCGGTGTCGCAATAGCTTCTCGGCGTACCCGACGGTCACACGGCCATCGTTCGGGTCGATGTCTGTCACGAATATGGGGCGTGGCGATCCGCCGGGCAATGGCAGACCCTTGCGCTGCCCGACCGTGAACCGATGCACCCCGTCATGCTGGGCGAGTACGGTCCCTTCAGAGTCGACGATATCGCCGGGCGTCTTTACCGTTAGACGTGGCTCCACAAACGCCTTGTAGTCGCCGCTTGGGATGAAACAAATGTCCTGGCTATCAGGCTTGTCCGCGACCGGAAGTCCCGCCTCGGAGGCGATGCGCCGTATCTCGTCCTTATCGAATTCGCCGATCGGCAACAACAACTGCGACAGCTGCTCCTGGCCGAGCGTGAACAACACGTACGACTGATCCTTGCTGGGATCGGCCCCACGCTTGAGATGCCACTCGTCCTCGTGCTGCTCGATACGGGCGTAGTGGCCGGTCGCAACGAAATCGGCGTCCATGAACTTCGCCCGACGCAGCAAAAATTCGAACTTGAGCTTGTCGTTGCAGGCGAGACATGGATGGGGCGTGCGGCCGCGCTCGTATTCGGACACGAAGTAGTCCACGACGTGCTTCTTGAACTCTTTTTCAAAGTTCATGAAGTAGTGCTTTGCGCCGATCGCCCGGCAAACATCACGGGCATCATCGACGTCTTCTATCGAACAGCAAGATCGATTGAGCCGTGCCGCATTTTCGTCGGTGACGGCAAACAGACGCATCGTGACACCGATGACTTCGTAACCCTGTTCTGCGAGCAGGTACGCGGCTACGGACGAGTCGACGCCGCCAGACATTGCCACAACGACGCGCTTGCCACTGCCGGAGCCATCAGAACGGCTCCGAGTCGTCCGATTACCTAGTATTGATTCCATTTCGCCCATCGAAATAGCGTAGCACGCATACCCACATTAAATGCCGATATGGCTTCGGTCGGGGGCGTACCTGTGTTTGAATGTTATGAATGACGGAAAACGAATCGGAAAAACAGCTTCTAGAACTCGAAGACTACGCACGGATGGCACTCGACGAGGCGTCCGAAGCGCTCGGGTCTGAGATAGCGCTGCTCGATCTCCGAGGCATCAGCCAGTTCGCTGATTTCTTTGTGATTGCCAGCGGCGAGACGGCGCGCCACCTTGAGAGTATGGCGGACGACGTGGTGCGTGCTCTGCGTAACAATGGCCTTCGTGTGCACCACCGTGAAGGCACGGGAGCGGGCGGCTGGGTGCTGCTCGATTTCTCCGGCGTGGTGGTCCATTTTTTCTCAAGGTCAGCCCGCGAGTTCTACGGCCTGGAACAACTCTGGTCCAGGGCGCCAGAGATCGTTCGCGTCCAGTAGAGCGGCCACATCGCAGTAGGGGAGAGCGGCCACATCGCAGTAGGGGCGAGGTTCGCTCCACCCGCTCGGTTGATACGCCGGTGACGAAGCTTCACAGCTTGTCGTAGCGCTGATGCCCCATCTTCCAGCGGGAGAGGGTTGAGGTGAGGGAGAAGGACACCTCACACAAACGCTGTCTGACAATCCGCCCTCACCCGTCCGTCGTCCCTCCAATCATCCGTTACTCGACGATCCAACCGTCGATTGCACGTGTGTAGTCCACGAGCTCATCGTCGCTGAAGTACAGCGCAACCTCGCGTGCAGCGTCTTCCTCATTAGCTGATCCGTGGATCACGTTTCGGCCGATGTCGATCGCAAGATCGCCACGCACGGTTCCCGGTGCGGCCTCCGCCGGGTTCGTTGAACCCATTACTTTACGTGCAATCGAAATCGCGTTCGGGCCATGGAGGCATATCGCAACCACCGGGCCGGACGTGATGAACGCTACGAGTCCCGGGTAGAACGGCTTGCCCTCGTGCTCGCCGTAGTGCTCCGCCGCAAGCTCGTCTGAGATCTGGAGCAGCTTCATTCCAGCGATCCGGAGACCCGTGGCCTCCAGGCGAGCGATGACCTGTCCGGCGATGCCCCGCTGAACACCATCTGGCTTTACCAGGATCAGCGTCTTTTCGTTGGCCATGTGAGTTCGAGTCCTTCTAATTGTCTGGCTACGTGATTGGTTGGCTGACTGGCTCATCAGTCATGACGACTATTTCACCCTGCTCCCGTCTGGAAGCCGTGGTTTCGGCGTCGAGATGTTGGGAGCGCGGGCGTAGGTAATTTCCACTTTTGACGGGTCGCTGGATTCGCCGTTTTCAAGCTTCCGCAGGGCGAGTCTTATCAGCGACTCCGCGCTGCGCGTGGGCGCATCACCAGAAAGGATACGCGCACCGGGAACGTGATCGGCTAATTTCTGCGCCGATTCGCCACAAAAAACAGTGTCCGCGGGAATCGCTTCGGCGAGGTCGGCGGGCGAGTCGATACCCTTCGTTTCCAACTTATGGCCGTTCTGCCCGGGAACAAAGAGTCCCCATGCGAGTCCGGTGGACCCGGCATCAATCACAGCGCAGATAGGGCCGTCGCCATCTATACACGGTTCTATTTCAAGTTCAAATGTCGGGATCGGCACAAGCTGTACATTCCCGGCCAGCGCCATCCCCTGCGCCGTGGCCAACCCGACCCGAAGAGCCGAGAAACTACCCGGGCCGATGACGATGGCGATATGTGTGACATCCGAGGTAGAAAGGCCGGCGTCCGAGAGCGATTCATTGATCCTCGGAAGCAACTCAACTCCGTGATTGTGTTGCGAGAACCAGGTTCTGCTAAAGAGGCTCCCGTCCGCAGACACAGCGACCGTTGCATAACGAGTCGCGGTGTCGATCGCCAGAAGGCAGGTCACCGGCCACCCCCGGTGTGCAGACCTATTCCGGCCGCGGCTCGCATTGCCTCCAGCAGCCGATTGGCGGCATCGCCGATCGCGGTCGCCGTCAGAACCCGATCGTCCGGCGCTTCGCCAAAACCCAGATGTACCTCCAGCGCCTCTTCAGGAAACTCGCCTCGCGCTCGCTCCGGCCACTCCACAGCAAGCGCGGCGCCACGATCCAGGTAATCGTCAAGCCCCAGCTCGCCGATCTCCTCCGGCCCGGAGAGCCTGTACAGATCGCAGTGGGCGAGCATAATCCGCCCGACGTATTCGTTCACAAGTACAAATGTAGGGCTGCGCGTCTCCGCCGCAGATTCGATGCCTCGGGTCATTCCCTCGACGAACCTGGTCTTCCCGGCGCCGAGCTCCCCGCTCAAAAGCACCACGTCACGCGACTGGAGCGCCGCGCCGACCGCGATACCAATGCTTACGGTCTCTTCTTCCGACCGGGAGTTGATGGTCAGCGAATCGGACCCGGGATCAACCATTCAGGTGATCCCACCCGCCGATGGTAATCTCCAGCGGACGGCCGCGCTCGTCAAGTACCGTGACCGTTCCAGCATCGCCATCGGTCACTTCGCCGATGACCGAGACCGGCACGCCAAGAGTGGTGGCGATTGCCGCCATTACCGGTGGCGGTGCCGTAAATAGGAGTTCGTAATCTTCGCCCCCCGTCAACGCAATCTCTGTGTAATCTTCCGGGAAACATGCCTTCAGCGCATCGCTAACGGGGAACGCCGGCATCCTCACCTTTGCGGAGACCCCACTTGCCCGGCACATCTTGCCCAGATCGTCAACAAACCCGTCGCTCACATCAATCGCCGTCATGACACCCTGGGTCACAAGTCCGATTCCCGCAGCCATTCGCGGGGTTGGCCTGAAATGTGCTCGCTTCAACGTCTCGGCCGCATCGCCGTATATCCCATCTGCAAGGACTCGCACGCCGCCGCCGGAATCGCCGATGGTGCCCGTGACGGCGATCAAATCACCAACCGACATCGCGTCGCGTCGCAGCAGCGCCGCTCCATCAGGATCCCGTTTCGCATCGGCGTCGAATTTCAGTTGCGATGCGGCGGTCGGGTATCCCGCTCCTGCAGTCGTTCCCGTCATTGAGCCTGCCATCAATCGAGCCCGATTGAACGCTGCGCCGCCGACCGTGGCTGCGGCCTCGCCCGTCATCGCGACCGTGATGAACAGCGCCGGAGAGCGAACGATGTCGCCGCCCGCCACGGCTCCACCGAACTCGTTCGTGATATCCGCTATTCCCCGATACAGCTCTTCCAGGTCGTTGACCGACTCATCGCCGGTCAGCCCCAGAGTCACAAGCGACATGATGGGCCGGGCCCCCATGGACGCGATATCGCTCAAGTTGACCGCCATCGACTTCCAGCCGAGATCCCGCCATGAGATCTGCCCGGTGCGGAAGTGAACGCCGTCCACCATCGTGTCCGTGGTGTATACGTCCGTGACGGACCCGCGACGGACCGCAGCACAGTCGTCGCCGATGTCCAGCACGAGTCCGGGAACGCCGCCGCCCTCTCCGGCCGACTCGGCCAGTACTTCGGCGAGGCGCTCGATTAGCCCGAACTCGCCCAGAGACGAGGCTGATTTGTCCGTTCCATCAGAAGCCATGGTCCGATTATAGTTTCGCGATCGACTCCGTACCGTACCGTACCGATACGGTTCGATTATTTGCCTCCTTGTAATTGTGATCCGGGCGATTACGATCTGGCTGCGGGACCCAGCGCGCAAAACGTTTGATGCGAACACTTCTACTCTCAGACATACACGCAAATCTCCCCGCTCTGGAGGCGGTTCTATCCGACGCGGAAGGCCTGTTCGAGGCTACATGGGTACTTGGGGACACCATCGGATACGGGGCTGATCCATCTGCATGTATCGGTGTTGTGCGCGATCTCGGCGCACTTGCGATCGCCGGGAATCACGAGGAAGCAGCGATCGGCCGGATGTCTACAAAGAACTTCAACCCGGTGGCGCGTGAGGCTATCGAGTGGACAGCGGAAGTCCTCAGTGACGACGACCAGGAGTACGTCAGAAACCTGGAACTCACCGTGATCGTAGATCGGTTCACGCTCGTGCACGGAAGCCCGCGTGATCCCGTCTGGGAGTACATCGAAACCGCTCCGCAGGTCCTGGACAACCTGGAGCACTTTAAGACCGAGGCATGCGCGATGGGCCACAGTCACAGGCCGTTCACGGTCGGCGTGACGGACGGCGCCGTCGTGCGGGTTGACCACACCCCCGGGGAACGAGAACAACTGGTCGGAGACCGCCTCTACGTAAATCCGGGCAGCGTGGGCCAGCCCCGCGACCGGGATAGTCGTGCCAGTTACGCCCTGCTCGACCTGGAATCATGGGACGTGGAGTTCCGACGGGTGGAGTACGACATCCCCAGTGCGCAGGCACGTATCCGCGAATTCGGGCTGCCCGAGTTCCTCGCTAAGCGGTTGGAGCTGGGCCAGTAGGCCGGCCACGACGACGCGAGGCGCTGACAGCCGTGTTTATAATTCGGCGCTGATATGTATGCAGAGGAAAATGCGCCGCTCGCACTCCTCTCGTTAATCCCTAAATCACCACCGAGGAGCACGCACCGCTATGCCCAGCATCCACGTCTACATGCACGAAGGCCGCACAGTTGAGCAGAAGCGCGGGCTCGCCGAGGACATTACGGCCGCGATCGTGAAGAACACCGGAGCGCCGGCCGAGGCGACGGAAGTCGTGATCCACGACGTTCCAAAGACCAACTGGGCGATCGCCGGCAAGCTCGCCTCGGACGCGTAGTTGCCGGACGAGAAGGACGTCGTCCGCGTTCTGGACGCTATCGGGGTATCGTACGAGATGGTGGAGTGCGATCCCGAGTTCGCCAATACGGCGGCGTTTTGCGAGAAGTACGGTTTCCCGCCCGAGCAGTCCGGAAACACCATCCTCATAGCGTCCAAGCGGGGCGAGAAAAAGTACTCCGCATGCATCGCCCTCGCGCATACACGCCTCGACGTGAATCACTCGGTCCGTGATCTGATGGGGGTCCGGCGACTGTCGTTCGCTTCTGCGGAAGAGACGGCGGAGGTGACGGGGATGATGATCGGCGGGGTAACGCCCTTCTGCCTGCCGGAAAAGGTGCCCGTCTACGTTGACAGTCGAATCATGGCGCTCGACTATGTGATCCTGGGCGGCGGCAGCCGGTCGGCGAAGGTGAAGATCGACCCCGAAGTCTTTAACAAAATGCCAACAGCGACCGTGGTGGAGGGCCTGGCGAACTAACGGAGTCCTTGCGAGGGATCGCTGAGCGAGATTCCCCTCTCTCCCCTACGGGGGGAGGCCGGGGTGAGGGGGATCAAAGACCCTCCACCTGTTGACACACCCCCAACCCTGCGATTGAATTAAACGTCGGCCCTGCGAGGCTGATCGCCCAATGGTCCGCTAGCTCAATGGCAGAGCAACTGACTCTTAATCAGTAGGTTCCCGGTTCGAGTCCGGGGCGGATCACCATAGCTATACGCATCGCAAGGAGGCACTCAGATATGAGTGTCTTTTTGCGCGAATTGGCAACAATCCCAACCGACCTGGCCATGGTTCCGTCGAACCCACGCCACATTGGGAATCGATGTTCTATGTGCGATGAGAAAGAAGAATCAGTCTCAAGACCATCCTTTTTTATTAGGACGTCATCTCAGGTTCGACCCGAGGCTAAGAAACTCGGTCTAACGCCCGCAGAGTTAATACCCGAAATACAAAGAGGGCCACGCCATGACGGCGTGGCCCTCTTTTTTATCCCTGCCAACGCAGGGGCGGGACTTGCTCCGCCATTTCAGGTCTCAGATCTCAGGGCCCTATCCGCGCATTACCTCCCCCGGCCGTCTTGCCATGCGCCCCTACGACATGTTCTTTATCGAGCCCCGTCTCGATGACCAGAATGTTCGGTGCCCGGCCGGCCTTGTGGTTTGGCTTACCCTCCACTCACACGCAATCGTTTGCTATAGTTCCCGGCGTCCATCGAGCCGCTAGCCACGTCCGCGAGTGCTGACCGTGTCCCGGCCTTACGGAGCGCAATATGAAACTCCTCTTTTTCGACGACTTCCGATTTGGCGCAATGAAGGGTGACGATCGGGTTGTCGACCTTACTGCCGAGGTTGCTGACATCAAGCAGCTTGGCCCGCAGGACGTGATCCGCGGTGTTATCAACAACTGGAGCACGTACAGAGGCAAGCTCGAAGCCGCCGTCAAGGCCGCAGAAGGCGTGCCGGTATCCAGTGTCCGACTCCGCCCGCCTCTACCCAAGCCGACAAACATCGACTGCATGGCCGTCAACTACATGGAAGACGGCACAAGAGACGCGCCAGCGCAGATCAACGTCTTCTTCAAGTCTCCCCTCGCCGTTATCGGCGATGGCGACACGATGATCCTCACGGACATTCCGGCGACAATCTTCGAGGGCGAGGCCGAGCTAGCGCTGGTGATCGGCAAGGACGGATCAAACGTGGCGGAGGCCGACGCCTCAGACTACATCTTTGGCTACGTCAACTTCATCGACGGCTCCGCCCGTGGACTCCCGGAAGGTGGATTCCCTACGATGAAGGGCCGCCACACATTTGCACCGATTGGCCCGTACCTTGTGACGGCGGACGAGATCGCCAACCCGCAGAATCTGCAGGTGACGCTGACGAACAACGGCATCGTGCAGCAGAACTTCAACACGGACGACATGGCCCACCAGATCGCTCGTTGCGTCGAGTACGTCACCTCGGTCCACCCGGTAGAGGTGGGCGACATCCTCGCCACCGGCACGAACCACGGCGGGCTGAACTCGTTCCAGGACGGCGATGTCGTAACCCTGGAGGTTGAGGGTCTCGGCAAGCTGACCATCAACATCAAGGACGACCTCAAGCGCACATGGGGACGAGAGACCCGGCACGAGATGGCAGCCAAAGGCCAGGACGGCACAACGCCACAGCTGACGGGCAAGTACTCGTAAGTAGAACTCTGAGTGAACCGAAACGGCCGGGCGGGTTAATTCCCGTCCGGCCGATTTGGCGTTCGCCCGTGCGTTGTGCCGATCGATCACTCCGCAGAAGGACAAGCCCCTGCAATGTCCCTAATCCCGCGGCACGTCCACCGCCCTGCCCTCGTCTGACGAAAGGCGTATAGCGTCTATCAGGACGTGCAACTCCACCGCTGTGTCGAAGTCCGGGTAACTACTTTCCTCGCCCCGGATGCCCTTTGCGAACTGGTCGTACAGCTGTCCCACATTGAATGGCGCACCCTTCGGCATCACCTCGCTCACGTAAGTGTGGCGGGCCGGGATGTCGATCTCCGTCAGATCATTTCCACCCTGTGCGCCCTCCAGGCGTAGCCCGCCGACGTTCGTGGAGCCGGCGGATGTCGCTTTTAGCGTGCCCTTCGTGCCGAATATCTCCAGCGTCAGCCCGTTTCCTGCGTACGGGATGCTGGAGACATGGACCGATGCGGACGCTCCGTTTTCCAGCGTGGCGTTGACCAGAATCGTGTCCGGGGACGTGACGTCGACCATCACATCGGTGTCGACCTCGTGCCACTGCGGAACCTGTGTCGTGATCTGCGCCGACACCCGAACAAAATCCCCGGCGATAAACCGTAAAGCGTCTATCGAATGTCCGGCCGAGATCGTGAGCGTGTTGGCGCCGAGCTCAACGTCACGCTGCCAGGTTCGTCCCGAGTCACGGGTCAGTACGCCAGCGCCTATCTGTCGTAGTGAGCAGGATAGGACATCGCCGATATGGCCCGTCTCCACGAGTTCCTTCATGTGCATCACGGCCGGAGCGGCGCGGGACTGCAACCCGACGATGGTACGCACGCCCTTTTCTTTTGCCAGCGCGGCAAGCTCCCGGGCTTCGTCCGTTGTTTTGCCCAGCGGCCACTCGGTGAACACATGCTTGCCTGCGTTAATCACGTCTTTCGTGATTTCGTAATGGGTAGGCACCCGCAGCACCACCGCAGCGACGTCGATATCTGGGTGCGCGAGCATTGTGTGATAATCATCAAACGGAATCTTCGCCCCGTACTGCCGGGCGGACTCTTCCGCCGTCTCTATGCGGGTCGTGCAGGCGCCGGTCAATTCCCAATCGGTAGCCGCCTGCGTGGCGGGAAGGTGCGCCCGATGCGCCCATCCAACCGTTGGGCTTGCACCGATGATTCCGAGGCGTATCTGGTCCGGCATGATTCACCTTCTGCGTCTAAGTGTGTAATAGTTCATTGAAAGCGACATTCATTGCAGAGAAACGCAACGAAAACAGTAATTCCGCCCTGATCATCGGCCCATCGCACTGCAAAAATAAACGTGACCTTTCGTTCCATGGGAGAGGGTGGTGCTCAGATTCGAGTCCCACTCCCGGTAAAACGTGGGTGCGTCGGCTACTGTACTGCCGATATCTCCCACCACCTAACGGCGAGCCTCCGCATAGTCCGACGACCCGTTCGTTCCTCCCACATCAACAACATACGAACCAGATGACAGTGTCCTGACCGCAATGCACATGAAAATTCTCTTATTCGTACTCCTGCTGATCGGCGCCGTCGCTATCACCGCCTGCTCAAGTTCGAACTCCGCCGCCGAAGACGAGTACTGGGACGTGTCTGACGAGTACTGGGACGTGTCTGGTGAAGTCATCACGGAACACGCCACAACGCAGAACACACTCGGACCGGGGCCATCGTTTGATCCCCGTGAAGGACCAGCGGAGACGGCGATAAACAAACGCCTTGCCGAATTGAGAATCGCCGCCGCGGAATTCAACGCACTTCGATTCCGATGGAAGGCGCAGGAACCGCCGGCCGATTTCAAGATCCATTACGACCTCGTTATACAGCTACTCGAAAGATCCAACTCAGGTATGAGCTTCGCCGTACAGGCCTTTGAAGAGATGAGTCGGCAGATCGAACTGCCGATACCGAATACCGACGCGGCGAACCTCCTGATCCGGCAGAGCGAGACCGCCATCGCTGAAGCCAACGCCTTCGCCTCAGCTGCCAATCGTGAACGGGACAGGTTGAACCGCTAGAGAGATGTAGACTGCGGCCTCAACGACCCTGATCCAGAGGCTCGAAGGACTATACATGCTGGACGTCACTATCTCCGGCGGAACCGTTGTCACCCCATCCGGCGCACGTGTGATGGATGTCCACATCGCTGACGGCGTTATAGCCGCCGTGACACTCCCCGGAACCGAAGGCTTTGAGTCCGGCCAGACGATCGACGCCACCGGCATGATCGTCGTGCCCGGGGGTGTCGAACCCCACGCCCATATCGGCGGACCACGCCAGCCAGAGCGCTCCGGCGCCGAGCCGGTGTCCAAAGCGGCTATCTTCGGCGGCACCACTACGGTGCTGGACTTTGCGACACAGGTCCCCGGCCATGACCTGCTCCACGCCGTGGACGAGGCGGCAGAGCGCTGGAAGGGGCAGGGTTACACCGACTACGCTTATCACCCGATCTTCGGTCACCGGGCCACTGAGACCGACATCGGCCAGATCCCAGAGCTGGTGCAGTTAGGCATACCCAGTTTCAAGATCTTCACGACCAGCATCCGTCCTCCAAGCCCGCAGATGGAAAATCGGCAGACCGACTTCGGACGGCTCGGGGCGATCATGGAGCAGGTCTCTTCCAGCGGCGGCATTCTGCTGGTGCACTCGGAAGACGACGAAATGGTGCACTACAACTACGAGCGCGCCGAGGCCGAGGGCAACTACGAGTGGTGGCACATGAACGAGGTGCATTCACGTGAGTCTGAAGACGTCTCGTTCCGGCGCGTCACGCGCCTGGCTGAGCTGAAGTCCTGCCCGATCTACTTCGTCCACATAAGCGCAATCGAGGGCATCAAGGAAGTCGCCCGGGCCAGGAAATCCGGAATGCCAGTCTACGGCGAGACGCTCCACAACTACGCCTCCTTCAGCGCCGCCAACTACCGTGAAGAGAACGGCATGAAGTACCACACCTACCCGTCCCTGAAGGACGAGGCGGACGGTCAGGCGCTCTGGCAGGCGCTAGTGGACGGAACGCTGTCTACGGTCGCCACAGACCTCGTCGCGACCACATGGGAAGAGAAGATCCGGTTCAAGACGGTGGCGGACGTGACCGGGGGCCACAACGGCATCGAAACCCGGGTCGGCATCGCCTACACCGAGGGCGTAGCGAACCGCGGGATGTCACTGGAGCAGTTCGTGAACATAACGTCGGCTAACCCGGCCCGGATCTTCGGGATGTACCCGAAAAAGGGAGCGATCGCTCCCGGAAGTGACGCCGATATCACGATCATCGACCCGTCGATCAAGCGGAAGCTGACGGCCAATGACCTGCATATGAACGACTACAGCATCTGGGAGGGATTCGACATCGCCGGCTGGCCCATAACGACGCTACTGCGGGGCAAGGTAGTCGTGGATAAGGGCCAGCTGCTGGGATCGCCGGGAGACGGCCAATTTCTCAAGCGGGCGATATCTAGCGATATCACTTCACGTCCCATGTGACGACGATTCTGGAACAATCGATCACACAATCTACTTGATCAGTTCAAGATCGGGCAACGTGGCGTTGAACCCTGCCTCGTTCGTGTTCCTGTACATCTCCACCTGAGTCCGGACACCAGCCGTGAGACGCTCCACAGAATCCCTTGTCCTTAGCACTCTGTAAGCATCGTCCGCTTCGGTGGCGAGTAATTGCTGCAACGGCGGAAGAATCAAACCAACTAGGGGTCGCAACGACTCAATTGCGGAACTCCGGGTCTTTATCAATTTATCCGGCAATGTCACTCTGGTTTTATAATCAGGTTCTGGATCAGTGAGGAATGAATCTAGTACTGACGAGCACATGTCAAACACGTCAAGTGCAAACACACCGTACCGAAAGCAAGAGTAAAGCACGGCTTCATCATTAGGTTCTGTCAATCCTTTAACTTTCGCATGAAGGTCATCTTTAAATACCGACAAGGTTTCGTCTATCCGATATGCGAACAACATGTTGCGTACGTCGGTATCCTCATTGAACATCGCTCTGTACAGCGTTTCGTCGTCGAACAACGCTACCCTGTTTTTGTGAGCAGTGAATGGGGCGCCGAAAAATGCACTTACCCAGGTTCCCAGACTGTCATACACAACATCTTCTTGCCCTCGTCTCGTTACACTCCGTCTCAAATGATTCGTGATGTGATATTGTGAGCGGAACTCTTCCATCAACCTCACCTAGCTAGCATCATTAACCATCGTTTCCCAAGCGTGAATGGGCTTCTGAGTGTTGTTACTGCGGACAATGTCCTCAATGAACGATGGATCTTCTCCGGTCGCGACAAACCTCACCATCACACACAGCAATCCAGGACTCTCACCCCAAGAAGAGCTTTGAGCTGCGCTAGTAAGCTACCTATGGTTTAGGCACCATTGATAACAGCTATGCCCTGAAGCTCGACGGAACTACCTTTGATTTCATATCCAGCAGTAAGAACCGTGACCCCATTGTTGAAAACCCAAAATCATCACTTCGATTCAAATCGGCTTGTTCGATTCTTAGGTTCACATTCCTAGCACTACGGCGCGAACCAAAATAATCTTTCAGGTTAGCGCTGAATAATAAATCACCATGCTTTGTACTTCACGTCACAAGCTCATTTGCATCTACAGAAAGGATTACAGCGCGCCAATTTGAGCCTGTTTCTTCTTGGGGTTTGAATGTTGAATTGAGAGTAATTGTATCCCGTATTGGAATATTTACTCCGCGATTACTTAGAGCTATTTCAACGTCAGCCACGGAGATTTGCACTCTGCGTGAGCGCACAGGCAGATCGAACGGGCCACGATATTCCGACAGCGCTGTTTCCATTCCGGCTCGAACTGTTTCTAATTCGTCATCGACGTCCACAGAGCTCTGTCAATTGTGAATAAACACCACTCGTAATTCGATCACGTTGCCGTCATTTAGAGCGTCTCGTAATTCATGAGCCGCACCTTGAATACGTAGCGGAACGGCTGTGATTTCACGCTCAAGTAGCCAATCAACCGCATTGGAAAGATCTGCCGCTTTAGAATCCTCGGGTTCGCTTTCTTCCAGTTATCAGAATGATAGGCTTGAACCACTCACGCTATTCCAGTCGACGTATCCAAATAGAATAAATCAACACGTTTGTCATCTTTCCCGTCTGTATATGCTTCTTGGTAAAGGCCGTCGTAATCAATCGTTCCGAGTTGCGTGGCCATTGCCACTAGTAAATAGGCCACGCGCTCTTCGTAATTAGCAAGCGTTTTAAGTTCGATGTCCAATAATGGATGAGCCAATTTATCCCCCAAAACGATTACAATTCGATGGCAGTTTCCAACATCTGCGCAGATAACGTAAGAAAGAGTGCCCTTAGAGTACCTAAAATTTCGGCACAATTCAGATGTCGATTGATCTCGTCTTATCCGCTACTGATTTCACGGCAGATGTGACGAGACAGGCACCGGCCTCCGCGCCAGCGCCATCGATAGTGCGCCCAGCGCAAACGCCACCGACATGATTACGAATGCCACGTCGTAGGTTCCGTATGCGTCGAACACTACTCCGGCCATCAGCGGACCGGAGATCATCGGTATCACTCCGAACATGCTGGTCACCCCAAGAATGCTTCCGAAATCGCGCATCCCGTACGACTCTACGATGGTGAGTGGAATCATCGCGCCGATGGCGCCAAAACCCATCCCTATGAACGCGATCACGAACCAGACGGCGTTTGACCCACCGGCGCCGATGAGCAGCAGCAGCCCGACCGACTGAATCGCCAGGGCTATCGACATCGACCAGCGGGCCGTTATGGACTCGCTGAGCCGACCGAATATGAGTTTGCTCAGGATGCCAAATGCGGCCAGAAGCATGACACCCGACGCCGCGGCACCGCTCGATATTCCTTCCGACTCCAGATGCGGTATCAACTGTGTGAGAAATGCGCTGAACGACAGCATCGGTACCGCGTGTCCAGCCGCCAGGAAGTAGTACGACCTCATACGCAATACGTCCCGTAGCGCGTAACCAACGGACGTGCCGAAGCCATCGTTCTCGCTGACCGCCGGTGCCCAGCGTTTCTCACGCGCTGCGGCGACATCGCTCTCCCTGTCACGCACGAACGCCACGACCAGCACAACGATGAGCAAGATGATGACGCCAAACGCCACGTAACCCATCCGCCAGCCAGACGCCCCTACCACCAGCGTTGCTAGGGACACCATCGCCAACCCGCCGATGTTTTCCCCGGCCATCACGAATCCCATCATCCGGCCACGCATTCCGGGGAACCAGATCGAGATGAGTCGTCCGGTCGGTAGAATCATCGATCCCGGCAGTCCCAGATAGAGCAGCAGGCTTCCGGCATAAAAATGCCAGAGCTCTGTCATGCCGGCGATAGTGAAGAATCCAGCGACCACGAGTGCCAGTGATCCGACCATCACCGGGCGCGAACCGAACCTATCGAGCCATCGCCCTATTAATGGCGAAATCAGAGCCGCCGCCACGCCGAACGTCAGTGCGGTATTTATCTGCGTCCGGGACCAACCGAAATGGTCTTCAAGCGGATCGATGAACACGCCAAAGGCGTAGTTGACCGTTCCGATGGTGATACCGGTGGCGAGCGACACAGTGAGCGCGATCGACCAGCCGTCATACAGGCCGCGACTTCTGGCCGGGGCAACCATGACGGGGTCCGGCGACGATCTAGGCATTACCTGCTGCTCACGGCTATACGGAAGTCCC
>JAYGCG010000087.1:0-3924 GCA_046583455.1 Dehalococcoidia bacterium
GCGCTACAGCCAGCGGCGGACGCTCTCCCGGTACCCGGAGTACTGATGGCCGATCACCGTCGTCAGATATCGCTCCTCTCGGATAACCACCAGGAAGTGGAGCGCGACTGCTGCAATCGGCACGGAGCCGAGCACCCAGTAGGAGTTCAGGAGCATCCCGATTCCCAGCGCAACCGACGTGAAGCTGACGTATATCGGGTTGCGGGAGTAGGCGTACGGCCCTTCGGTAACCAATGCTGTGGTTGGTCTGGCGGGGTCAGGGTGCTCGCCGCGTTTGCGTAGCGCGATCGTCGCCCATGCGGCCAAAGTCAGGCCGGTCGCAATCAATAATGAACCCAGCACGACAACGAAAAGTTGGTCTCCAGCTTCGATGTCACCGCCGGCCATAACGTGCAGGATAATCCCGGCGCCAAACGGCAGTCCGAAGATGAGGCGGGGCGAGGCCATAAGTCCGGGTCGGAGGGGATCCGGGCGCCGAGTCTGGTTCACATTCATTCCTGTCGTTGCATTGCCATCCGGGGCCGTTGCCAAATTATGCGCCCGTGGCTATGCATGTTTAAGAGGTACGCGATCGAACGCCCTTCCGACTGCTAAACTCGCTCGCCGGGCCCCTTCAGCTTCGCCAGGCTGCGCTGAGCCCAACAATCCATAACCAACTCTATTCCCAGCTTTATTCCCGACAGGGGGATCAAAATGCCCGGACCACTCAAGGTTGGCATCATCGGCATCGGCCAGCGCGGACTTCAACACGTAGAGCACCTATCGCGTCTCCAGGCGGACGAGGAGGTTCGACTCGTGGCGTTGGCCGACCCGTATCCAGAAAATCTGGATGAGCAGACCATCCAGACCCGTGCAACGTCATATCGACAGGGCGAGACCACGCTATACAACTCGGCCGATCAGATGCTCAGGGAAGCCGATCTAGATGCTGTGTGGTTTGTGATCCCACCAAACCAGCATCGGGGTGAAATTGAACTCGCCGCCGAGCGTGGGATCGCCATATTCGCCGAGAAGCCGCAGACACTCTTTTACGATGAGGCAGCGCATCAGGCGGAGGCCATTCGCGCTGTGGGCGTCATCTCCACCGCAGGTTTTCAGATGCGGTACGACCCCTGGTACGTAAGCCTCA
The DNA here is from genome assembly GCA_046583455.1 of Dehalococcoidia bacterium. GTDB lineage: Bacteria > Chloroflexota > Dehalococcoidia > Lucifugimonadales > Lucifugimonadaceae. The sequence goes on from JAYGCG010000087.1 coordinate 1,130, forward strand.
GCGATTACACACGAGAGCGGGCGGTCACCTCGATAACGATGGTCGACGTCGGCGGGATCGAGGGTCACGGGGTCAAACGCACGCACACAGAGGAGTTGGGCGGGCCGGGCAATCGCATCTGGACTGCCAACCGAGCGTGGTCCGGTTCCAGCGTCGTGGAGGCCGGGATTCATCAAACAGACCTGATGCGTTACTGGACCCACGACGAGATCGACTGGGTCCAGGCGGCGTACGTTGAGCGTGATCCAACGCTCCACGATTCAGAGGGCGACAATCCTAGCGTTTATACGGTCGTGTACGGATTCAAACGGGGCGCTGTGGCGAATCTGATCTTCACCAGGCCCGGACGCGTCTACTTGAACGAACGCTACGACTACATATTAACGACGCACTCGCAGATCAAGTTTGAAGACGACCTGGTCGCCTATAGCTACGAAGGCGACGTCTATCCTCCGTCCGAGCGGCCCAGTGCGGCAGATGTGAGGCACGTCCTCGCCAGCGGCCCACATGGGAATCCCATGGGCGACGAGAACTCTCTTGAGCTCGATCGCAAGTTCGCCGAGGCGGTTACGCAGAACAGGCCGGAACTCTTAAAGAACACGTTTGAATCCAGCCTGAATTCGCTCGCAGCGGTTCTCGCCGCAAATGTGTCGCACGAGTTGAACGGCGAGCGTATTCACCTGGAAGAGTTCACGACAGGCGAACGGTTCTCTAAATACCGTAAGCGCCCGATCAACAAGTAATTTGCGGGGTACTAAAGCCAATTGAGTATCGAAAGCAGCAGGGCGTTCAACATCGCCCGGGTTGAGTTCACATCGATCCACGTCCACGGGTCGCACCAGTGGGTGTTCGTTGAGATCACGGACGATGACGGGAACACCGGCCTGGCGGAGCTAGCCGGCCCCGGTGCGGCGACCGAGATCGCCGGGTTGACCGCTGAATATGCGGAACGGCTCAGGTTATCGCCTCCAATGGGCGAGTCCGATGTGACGGCGGTGTTAGGTCTGACCGTCGAAGAGCTGGAAGCTGATCGCGCCAGAGCCACCGCAGTGAGCGCTCTCCGCACTGCCATGGCTGACGCTCAGGCCCGACAATCGGGCGTCAGCCTCGGCGAGTTCCTGGGAGCCCAACCCACCGAATCTGTACAGCTCTACGGCAATATGAATCGATCCATGCTGCCCGACGACGACGGGCCGCGCGATCGGTCTCCCGAGGCATTTGCTGCGGCGGCCCGTGAGGCGATCAGGCGCGGCTACGAAGTGGTGAAGTGCGCCCCATTTGACGAGGCGCGGTCCCCGTTCGAGGAACCGGGGCTACCGGAAGCGGCCCGATCCGGGATCGATCGCATCGTGGCGGTTCGGGAGGCCATAGGGCCCGACGCGTCGTTATTTGTCGACTGCCACAGCCGCTTTGACCTGGACTCTGGCATTGCGCTCGAAATCTCGCTGAGGGAGTCGAACGTTGCCTGGTACGAAGAAGCGGTGGACGGAATTGAGCAGCCAGATGTAATGAAGCGCATCCGTGAGAGCGCCACGATGGATGTAGCAGGCGCTGAATCCGGGTACGGGGTTGGCCTATTCCGGCGAATCATCGAGGGCGGAATAATGGACGTCGTGATGCCGGACATAAAATTTTGTGGTGGAGCGGGTGAAGCCGTCGAGATCGGCCGTGTACTGGAGGAAATCGCCCCAGGTTCTGTCTCGATGCACTCGCCATCGGGCCCAGCGTCACAGCTTTCCAGCGCACACGTAACCGCGGCGTTTGGTGGAACACGACCCCTCGAGCACGCATGGGGCGAGGTCGACTGGCGACCGTCCGTGCTTGAGCCAGCAGAGCGAATTGAGTCCAGCCGCATATACATCCCTGAAGGCCCCGGGCTCGGCGCAAAACTCGATCGATCAACCGTCGAGGCGCGCGGTCGGCGCTGGACGCTGTAGTGCACGATGCGTGAGCGATGACAACGACAGACCAGGCTTATCGTGAGCGCTTCCTGACCAGGTCACGGCTGATTGACTATCTCGATGATCTAAATACGAGCATCGGCGCTGTCGCCGATACGCTCTACATAACGCCCCAGCCCGGGATAATTCCCGGATGGGAATGGCTTCCGCCTGCGGCCCTGAGCTCACCAAACGGGCTAGTTCTGGTGAGCGGGCCCGCCGGTCAGGTCGCGTTAGGCGCGCCCTTTGCGATCGACATCGAAGACGGCGATCGTATGGCTGACGGCCCGTACTTTGGCCCGCTTATTGAATCCTTAACCAGGCGCCACACCATTGCTTTCATCCTGCTCAGGCTTGGCTCATTTGCGGTGGGAGTCGCAAAGGATGAAATGCTTGTCTCGAGCAAAACGGGGACCCGCTACGTAAAAGGCCGGCATCGTAAGGGCGGTCAGTCCCAACGTAGATTTGAGCGCAATCGTGAGGTCTGGATAGCGCGGTTGTACGACAAACTGTGCAAGACGGCACAAGACAGGCTCGGCCCATTTGAGCGTGACCTGGACGCGCTCGCGATCGGCGGAGATCGTCACGTCCTGGAGGGGTTTACGAAGCGTTGTCACTTCGCAGACGAATTGCGACGCAGGTTGCCGAATATCGATGTGGCAGTAGATCGCCCGGGCCTGAAATCACTGGAACGAGCCGTCGTCAGAGTGTGGGGATGCCACGTTTGGGAAGCAGAACTGCAATCGGGGAATTATTAACGTTCCCGAAGCATGATTCCCCGGATCATGTTACGTTTTTCGTCACAAGCCCCGGGGACGCCGCGGATTATCGTGGTTCTGGATACGGCCGGGAGGG
>JAYGCG010000095.1:0-16738 GCA_046583455.1 Dehalococcoidia bacterium
GGCTGAGTTGAGCCTGCTCCACGGCCTGGTCGACCTGTTCGTCCGTAACCTCTTCCAGTTCTTCTTCCAGATCAAGCCCGGTGTAATCACCAAGATTCACGGCCGGCCTTAACGGGACTGTGACGTCAAGTTTTGGGACCGGTTCGTACTCAGTGACGCTCACACGAGGCGTGCCGTACGAGTCGATATCCTCTTGCTCGATAGCTGCCGCAACGGCGTCAGGAACAAGCGTTTCGAGCGCCTCTTCAACCAACACCGATCGACCGACCATCTGTTCGAACAGTCTTCGGGGCGTCTTGCCCTTCCGAAAACCAGGAATGGTGGTCCGTTGGACGAGCTTCTGATACGCACGCTGGAGGTGCGTTTCAAGCCGTTCATCTTCGATCTCAACGTGGAGCAGTGCCTGCCGGTCCACGACCTCGTCCTGGGTGACCTTCAAATTTGATTTCTCCCGTGCCGCGATAACCCTCGGCTCACGATTGGAGGGTATCCGAAATTATATCACCGCGAATACACCGTTCACGGCAGCGGTGCGTCTACCCTTTATGTGTTGCTGTTATCCGCCAGAATCGACTACGCGAATCGACAACTCTTCGAGCTGTTCATCCGTGATCGCGCTGGGGGCATCGAATAACGGATCCACCGCAGCCTGTGTTTTCGGGAAAGCGATTACCTCTCGGATGTTGTCCTCTCCCGCAAGCAACATCACGATTCGGTCCAGCCCGAGGCCCATTCCGCCGTGGGGCGGCGCGCCGTACTCGAACGCACGCAGCAACTGGCCAAATCTTTCTTCGACCTGCTCGGCAGAGTGTCCGATCAACGCGAACACCTTCTCCTGGACTGTGCGGTCAATGATGCGGATGCTCCCGCTTCCAAGCTCAACACCGTTCAGCACGAGATCGTACAACTGGCCGAGCGCGGCCCCAGGGTCGGTATCCAACAACCCCACATCCTGCGGTCGCGGCGAGCTGAACACGTGGTGCATAGCAGCCCAACCGCCCCGATCTTCGTCCCATTCAAACAATGGGAAGTCGACGACGAATACAAATTTGAAGACGTTGGGATCGGCCAGCTCAAGCCGACGCCCCATCTCACCACGCAGATTGCTGATGGCGGTGTTAACGATGCCCTCAGGCCCGGCGATGATCAAAATAAGGTCGCCCGGTCCCGCCCCAGCCGCTTTTGCGATCTCTTTTAGCGTGTCCAGCGAAACGTGGTTACGGATGGGGGACCGAATGTCATCCAGCGTCACCTCATCCAGGCTGGACACGCTCGCCGAGATGTGCATCGGGATCAGGCCCTGTGCACCGCTGCTTTTGACGAACTCGATCAACTCATCCGTCTGCCGCCGCGTGTAGTCGGCACAACCTGCCGCGACGATCGCTCGGATCGCCCCACCGGCGGAAACAACGGACTCGAATACGCCGAACCCTGAATTTGCCACGACATCGGTAAGCCGCGAAACCTCCATACCGAAACGAACGTCCGGCTTGTCCGTCGCGTATCTCTCGATCGCTTCCGCATAAGTCATGCGCGGAAACGGGGTCGGTACCTGCAGATCAGGCCGGGTCTCCGCCACCATCGTGGTGTACAGACCTTCGAGTACCTGCAGCACGTCTTCCTGCTCCACGAACGACATCTCGAGGTCTATCTGGGTATGTTCAGGCTGACGGTCCGCACGAAGGTCTTCGTCCCGGAAGCAATGAGCGAACTGGAAATACCGGTCCACCCCGGAGACCATCAGAATCTGTTTCAACTGCTGTGGTGACTGTGGGAGCGCATAAAACGTGCCCGGGTGAACCCGGCTCGGCACGACGTAGTCTCGAGCGCCTTCCGGTGTCGACTTAAGCAAGATAGGCGTCTCGATCTCCAGGAACCCCTCACCCACCATGTAGGTACGAGTTGCCTGGATCACGTCATGCCGCAACCTCAAGTTTTTGTACATCCGCGGCCTGCGGAGGTCCACGAATCGGTACCGAAGCCGGGTCTCATCGGAAACGTTGAGGTCATCCTCGATCTCGAACGGCGGCGTTTCTGATCGGTTCAGGACCGTTAGTTCGGACGCGATCAACTCGACCGATCCGGTCGGAAGGTCAGGATTTTCGGCACCGGCCCGGCGTTCCTGTACGGTGCCTTTTATCTGTACCACCCACTCACTCCTCAGATCACCGGCGAGTGTGTGGGCGTCCGTAGCGGTGTCCTCGTTGAACACCACCTGCATGATGCCCGAGAAGTCTCGTAGGTCGATGAACGTAAGACCACCGTGATCACGGCGTCGGTGCACCCAACCGGCGAGGGTGATGATTTTGCCAGAGTCTGTCTGGCGCGGCTCGCCGCAGGTCATGTCTCGATACATCTGGCTGTTCCCCGCGATTGGCTCGAACACGTCGTGGCCGAATATGTGTGCGTCAGACCGGAAAGTTTCGGCCTGACAGGAAGTGATTAACGGCTTGGGGTCCAGTGACCAGAGAGGACGACTGGACCCCTACAGATTACCGTCGGGATCCGCTCCGCGCCCAGAAGATCCCGTACGTCCAGAACGAGGGTCGTACCGGTCATAAAGCGTCCAGGCGCTCGGCAGCGCCAGCGACACGAGCACGATCTTCGCCAGATCACCCAGAATGAACGGCCAGAGACCGAACTCCAGGGTTTTCCCGTAACTCGTGCCCAGTTCGTGGCCCAACCACCAGAGTCCGGGGATGTAGATCACGGCGTTGGCGAGTACCAGTGCACCGATGAGCCACGGACCGCGGTCCCAACCTCTCTCCGCAAGGAATCCGACCAGGAAAGCCGCCGGGACGAATCCGACGATGTAGCCGCCGGAAACTATGCTCCAGATCGTGCCTGATGCGCCGCCCGCCCAGAAAGGCAGTCCGGCGGAACCTTCAAACAGATACAGAACCGCCGCGAACCCGCCCCGTTTTGACCCAACAGTGGCCGCTACTAGCAACACCGCGAAGGTCTGGCCGGTGATCGGTACGGCCGTGGTCGGGAGTGTGTACTTGAGCTGCGCGAACGCCGCAATCACAAGGCTACCGACGATGACGGTCGCTATGTCCACCCAGATGCCCCTGTACGGGACGAGGGCGTCTATAAGAGTGCGATTTTGTCTGGAGACCGCGGTTATCATCAGTGCTCCTGAATTAAAAAGGGCGTCTTGCCGCGGTCCGTCGAACGGCAAGTGGAGGAGAGAGTTTCTGGTCTTTGAGGACTTACCGCAAGTCCCGAGGCCAAATTACCCGGAGAGTCTCTGAATTCCGAAACCCTTGAGCGCTGACCGGATAGCTAAGCGAGTGGGAGGCTGTAATCCCGCTTGCGGATCGCAAGGGTTACGAATGTCTCGGTGCGCCGCACGCCCGGGATCACGCCAACTTTTTCACGGAGAAATCGTCCTAGCGTCTCGGCATCCGGCAGTATCGCCCAGGCGAATATGTCGAAGGTACCGGTCGCCAGCGCCACCCAGCGCGTGTTCTCCAGGTTGGAAAGCTCCGTGGCAACCTGGTCCATCTTGTCCGGGTCTACCTGGACGCCGATGAGCGCCTCGGACTCGAATCCAAGGGCCTTGGGGTCCGGGAAGGCCACCACCTTGATGATCTCGTCACCGATCAGGCGTTTGAGTCGCCGGCGGACTGTTCCCTCACTGACGCCAACCTCACGAGCAATCGTTGCGTTGGCGGCACGGCCGTCTTTCTCAAGAATAATGATGATCTTTCGGTCTAGCTCATCCATGCGCGAGGGGTTCCCCATTCATATTTCGAAAAAGATGTGAGATAGATCAGTGGAGTCTGGTTCCCCCAACAACTAATATTGAGGGAACTACCCACCGGGTTTATGGCCTTTAGGCGATTCCCCGATTGCGATACCGGGCGAATAATTGGATTATTCCTACGGAGCCGTTCGTTACTAAAGACACATACGCCATGTTACGCCACGTTAGTGCGTCTTCGAACTATTGGTATACGATATGTGGCACTGGTGAGTTGAATCGCGACGTAATGCGTTAATCGCGAGAAAAAGCGCGATTACTCGACAACAGTGCGTACAATGGCCTGAATGGTTTGTGTTTGACCATCTGGAGATACGGAGAACCACATGGTGATCGAGAACTCGACCCTTCTCACGGTTACTGAGGCTGCTTCCACCAAATTCAAGGAAGTACTTGCCGAGCAGGATGCCGATGAGGGTCTTATCCGGATCTCCCTCGCACCCGGTGCGGGCGGCGGTGTGGAGTACATCCTCGGACTCGAAGAGACGCCAGCCGAAAACGACACTCTCGTTGAATACTTTGGTGTAAAGATCGTCGTTGACGCTGAGAGTTCCCCACTTTTGCAGGGGTCAAGCATTGACTATGTCGATGGCCTGCAGCGCAGCGGATTTGTAATCTCCAACCCGAACTTCGCCAGCGCGGGTGGCTGTGGTAGTGGCGCTTGCGGCTGTGGCGGCGGTGCTGCGGAGGCACAACAGGACCAGCACGCCCAGGCCGGCGGCTGCGCATGCGGTGGCGGCGGCGGATGTGGTGGTGGCGGCGGTGGTTGCGCCTGCGGTGGCGGCGGTCACGCCCACTAACTCCGCAATAAAGATATGAACGAGAAAGGGCAGCCCGTAGTCGGGCTGCCCTTTCTTATTGCCCTGGACCGGTGGATTGCAGGACGTGGTGCGCAGTGAACTCGCGACACCCTGAATCGAATATTGGGGGACCGTAAGGACGCGAAAAGGTCGCCGCTCCCGAAGAGACGGCGACCCATGTGTCAACAGACGACACCACTGTCGACGGTCTAACGGAGATCCATGATCGTCTTGAGGGCGCTTGGCAGGGTGCGCTCGATATTGAGCGTGGCGCCCCTGTCCGGCTTGACCTCGATGGTCCATTTGTCGTCAGCGCCGGGCACCGTGGAGGTAGCTGCGAAACCACCCTCGCCACCGTCCCCGGATGATCCGTCCATAAGAGCGATACCGCCGGAGTCGGTCGCATTCGTCACCGTCGTCACCCGGTCGGCAAGCCACACGGTGATTTCTGCGGTTTCACCCGCGTCCAGCAGATCGTCACCATTGTCGTAACCCGGCCATGACACCGACCACGGGAGATCGCTCAAAAACTGGTTGCTGTCCGAGTAAGAAATAATCGTTTCGGAAGCGGCGCCGGAGTCGATGTCGGGGTCATCTCCGGTGCCGCCAGCTGTGTAAGGCGGAGTCAGGTTTACGGATTCACCCTTCACGGCATTGGAAACGACAAAACCACCTTGTAAATGGTGTTTGTGCTTCCGTCCAGCGCGCCCTTATAGGCGATCACACTTCCGCGCGGCTGAAGTGAGCTTCGAACTTCATCAAGTCCGGCGAACACAGTTTCTTTGCTTCTCTCTGAGGAGAAGACGCCCGTACTAAGCACAGTAAACGCGAACACGGAAGCGACCACAACGAAGGCGATCAGGATTATCGCCGTTTCGAGTCCGGTGATACCCCGTTGTGCTTCGTCCCGATCATGAGAGTTGTTGAACAATTTGGACCTCCGCAGTCGGTGACCTCATTGGTCGCCTACTTACGTACGGCACATCCCGGCTTGATTTGTCATGGCAAGCGAGCCATTGAAACGCCGGGGACGGCAGCTTCTCAGTCCAACGTATTGGGTACGGCAGCGTGGTAACACGTGGCGGGCCGACAATCGACCTCGGCCTTCGCCTAGCAGAGACAAGCGGACCGAATAGGGGTGAGCACCCAGAGCGAGCCAAAGCGTCTCATGGTCTTATCCGGTAGGTTCGATTGGCTTTACGTGATCGTTACTGAAGTGCTTGCTGGCAACTACCGAGCCCCGACGCGAGCACCCGGGTTTAGGTGGCGCGTGATGAGTCTCCGAAGTGACAAAAACACAAAAACCCCCGTCGCAGCGAGGGTTTCTGATTAGATTATTTCGAGTGGAGCGGAAGACGAGATTCGAACTCGCGACCCTCACCTTGGCAAGGTGATGCTCTACCACTGAGCCACTTCCGCTCGAAAATCTGTGGTAGCGGGACCACTCAAATGTATATCGCTTCAAGTGAGAGGGTCAAGGTGCTGGGTGCTCCTGTACGATGTCGCCCATGTCAGATTCACATCACATTCGCCTCGGAATCATCGGTTTCGGCTCATGGGCGATCAACGCCTACCTGCCCGCTATTACAAAGATCCCTGACGTGGAAGTCGTCGCCGCAGCAGGGCGAAGTGAGGCCACACAGAACGCGGCTCGCGCCGCACTTGGCCGAGGCGCCCTCATCACATCTGATTTTCAGGAACTCCTCGATCCAGGTGTGATCGACGCCGTCATGATCGCTGTGACCGAAGACCAGCATGCGGATACTATCGGCGCCGCAGTTGCTTCCGGGCTGCCCGTGTTCTACGAGCCACCGCTATCCGACAGGCGTGACCAGCTTCACAGCGAGATAGAACGCCTGTCTTCAGCACACCAGATCACGCACGCCGATCTTGAACTGTCGTATCTCCCCGTTGTAGACCATGTGGCGGCCCTAATCTCTGCGGGCGCTATCGGCACTCCACACGGCGCGTCCGTGACGATGACATCCGGTTGGGGTCCGGTACCGGGATCGGACGTCAGCCTGGCACTTCAACTCATCCCCTGGTACGTGGACCCACTCAACCGCGTGCTCGGACGGATTCCGAAACGCGTGCTCGTGCAGAACGGCGCAGGAGTAGCCGGCAGGATGCAATCACAGACTCTTGTGCAGCTCGATTACGAAAGCGTCTGGGGCACTTTCGACGCCAATATCCAGTCTGTAGGAGAACTTGGAGCGCGGATATCCGTTCACGGAAGTGACGGTGATCTTGAGGCAGACCTGTTCCAGGGCGAGCTACGAATCCGATCAGGGCAGGCGCCTGAATGGCGAGGTGAATCTCACCCGGCCGAACAACCGCACGCCGGCTGGCCGGGTATGCACGAATCGGTCGCCGCATTCATCAAAGCCGTTCGCACCGACAACGAAACCCGCACCGGGTCAGCGACAGTGATCGATCTGCAATTGACCGGCCTCGCCGCAGAGGCGTCGATCGACTCCGGCACATGGGCGGAAGTTGAACGGCTGCAAACATAATTTCAAAACGGCAGACGTATTCTCGAACTTCGCTGTCGGTCTATCCGGGTAGCAAATGGCAACCACCACACCGTGGCTCTGGCTTGACTCTGCTACGAAGGTCTGGCTTTATGCGCCACATGGACATGAAAAGTCCACGAACCGCATAAAAACGTCAGGGAGGCCGACCCGTGATCTACGACATGCGCACCTACGACATTGCAATCGGGCAGGTACCGAAATACCTGGAAGCTGTCGAGAAAGTTGGCCTCAAGGTGCGCGAAGACCACGGCATCAAACTCGCCGGCTGGTATTACACCGATATCGGAACCCTGAACCGGGTCGTCCACATCTGGGCGTACGAGGATTACGCTCACTACGAGAAGGCGCGTGCAGCGTTCCGGAGCGATCCACGTTGGATCAACGAGTATCAGCCGATGACGAAAGGGCTGATATTGAAGCAGACAAGCCAGATGATGAACGCAGCGCCATTCTCACCGCAGCCATAACTCTTAATTTCGGGTGTGGCCGGGCGCCTGTGCGACATTCGAATTCTCAACCGCCGCGTTAAATCCGCGGTTGTTTGTCGACGGGAACAACAAATTTGAAGTATGACACCATCATTATCGGAGCAGGTTCGGCCGGAGCCACAATCGCGACGCGGCTCACTGAAGACCCGGACCACTCGGTCCTCCTGTTGGAGGCCGGACCAGACTATCCGGATATCGATTCGCTCCCGGACGAGGTCAAGTACGGCTACGCGACCGGAACCGAGATAACGACCAGTGAGCACAACTGGCAGTTCACCGCACGGGCGACGGATCAGGCGGAGATACAAATTCCTCGCGGCCGTGTAACCGGCGGCTCAAGCGCCATTAACGGCCAGATATTCCTTCGGGGGATGCCGGAAGATTATGACGATTGGGCGTCGTGGGGCAACGACGAGTGGGGCTTTCAGAAGATGCTCCCGTATTTCCGGGAGATCGAGACCGATACGACCTACCAGGATGATCCCGGCGATTTCCATGGTTCGGACGGTCCGATCATTTGCCATAGATTTCCACGTGAAACCTGGCTGCCTCCCAGTGTGGCATTTGAAAAAGCCTGTCTCGCCGCAGGCTTTCCCGCGTGCGAGGACGCAAACGCCCCGGGCAGCACCGGCGTCGGGCCGCTGGCGCTCAACAATCCCCAGGGCATTCGATGGTCAACCGCCATCGGCTATCTGGGACAGTCAAGACATCGTTTGAACCTGACCATCCGCCCCGATGTCCTCGTAAGACGCGTCGTGTTCGACACGTCCGGCGCAAGGCCGCTTGCGACGGGAGTTGAAGTGGAATCAGGGGGTGAGGCTTATATCGTCGAGGCGGAAGAGATCGTTCTCAGCGCCGGCGCCATCGGGTCGCCACAGTTGTTAATGCTGTCCGGTATCGGCCCCACAGACCACCTGAGCGATCACGGCATCGACACGATGCTTGACCTGCCGGGAGTAGGCCAGAACCTGCGCGATCACCCGATGTTGTTCGTCAACTGGAAAACGAAGCCGGAAGTCGAACTTGATCCAATGACTCCCCGAATCCAGCTCACACTCCGCTACACAGCGGAAGGATCGCCCATCGAGAACGACATGATCGTGTACATGATGACGTCGGCAAGCGAACGATCTGACCGCGGCGGATTGCGGACAGAGGTAGATCGTATCCAGATGAATCTGTGCATCAACCTTGCGAAGGGTTCGGGCGAGCTACGGCTGGCTTCTTCCGATCCATCTGATGCGGTGCTACTCGACTACAACTATCTGCAGGATGAAGAGGATCGGCGGCGATTCCGTGATGGAATTCGAATGCTAGTGAAGCTGGGTGAAAACCCTGATATGCGGGAGCTTATCGACAACCGCTTGACACCGCTGGATGCCGATCTGGAATCGGACGAGACGTTGGATGACTGGATGATGCGCGAGGTGATGACCGGTCACCACATCTCTTGCACAGCAAAGATGGGTCCAGAGTCGGACCCGATGGCGGTCGTGGATCAGTTCGGAAAAGTTCATGGCGCAGACGGTCTCCGCGTTGCCGACGCATCGATCATGCCGGGCTGCGTACGCGCCAACATCAACGCAACCGTGATCGCGATGGGTGAACGAATAGCGGACTTCATACAGGATGGACGCTAGGGCGCAGTCCGCCTGCCGACTCTTCTGCAACCGTCGTTCCCACGCAGGTGGGGATCCAGGAGAATCGCGCATATAGCTACGCGCATTGAGCACAGAAACCGGAACTGGATTCCCGACTACTCGAGAATGACGGTGAGGCGTCGCCCTACTCATAGTTCGGCGCCAGCGCCTCGTTCTCGATCTCGCTCAAGCGGTGCATAGACCAGTGAGCGTTCACTCGGGCGCGTCGGGCCGGGTAAGGCAGATATGAACTGGTGTCCGGCGCCACGAACCTGTCCAGCAGCAGCTCATCCATAAGCCAGCCATTCGCCGGGTCGTTATGAGCATTCAGAAAAGCGTCACGCAATTCCGGCGACGGTTGCCCTGAACATGCGAGCATCGGAATCGGCGTCTTCTCCGTCGTTCCGATTACCCGAACTCGTTCGATCAACTCCGGCACATGCCGTGCCAGTAGATCGAAACCGTAGGAATCGATAGAAGCGATATCCGCTCGACCTTCCGCAACGGCCTTCACATTTTCGGGCACCGTGATGGTCGGACCAACCAGTTCCGAATAAAACGGTTCGCTCCCTCCGAGCTCCATCAGCATAGTGAGGGCCGCGTAGTAGCCGGACTGCGACTCGTTTGTCGTGAGCGCGAGGCGACCTCCAAATGTATCTTGCACAGATTTGTACTTCGAGTCCGCCGGCACCACCAGATAACTCCAGTAGACAGGCTGTCCTCCGTATGCCTCTGGCGACGGCACCGGTACGGCCACGATCTCATCATCCCGGTCGCTCAAACTCCAGGGTAGGCCGCACATGAAAACGGCCGCCTTGTCATCGCGCGCCCACAACGGACCCAATAGTTGAGGCGGTGGGTAATCTAGGACATCGTGCCCGCCGCCGCTGGCCCGCACTATGTTGTCCAGTAGCTCACGCCACATCTCCCCAACGGCCGCCGTCACCGAGTACATACGCGCATTTACGATCATGAACAGAATTGTGATCCGTGCCATGCGTGCGAATCAAACGACGTGCGTAATCGTCATACCTGCCCTCGGACTCTTTGGATTGACCGTGTGTGTATTGAACGACGTAATACCGGGTACCCTGACCCCCGCGCGCCAGATCGGCTCGCAACAGCCGTAAAACGACAAAGAAGAGGACGAATGGCTTCCGAATCACTTCCCGGTTCACTTCCCAGTCAACTTCAAGGAAAGGTGGCGATCGTCACCGGCGCCGGGCGCGGCATTGGTCGAGCTTTCGCGATGGCGTTGGCCGCCGAGTGCATGCGGGTCGGCATTTGCGCCAGGACAAAGGCGCAGCTTGACGAGACCGCGGATGCCATTTCCGCATCCGGCGGTGTCTGCCACGCCGTTATCGCAGATCTATCGAATCCGGAAAGCATCTCCGAAATGGTCGAGGGAGTGCGGACAACCCTGGGGTCGATCCACCTTCTCGTGAATAACGCAGCCGAACCAGGACAGGGTCGTCGAGTCTGGGAAGTTGACCCGGAGAGTTGGTGGCATACGCAGATGGTCAATGTCCGCGGCCCGTTCCTGTGTTCGAGGGCTGTGATCCCAGAGATGATCGTCAACAATTCCGGGCGAATCATCAATATCACAAGCGGCGTCGTATCGATGGCAATCCCGTATTTGAGCGCATACGTGGTGTCAAAGACGGCGTTGTCCCAGTTCACGCGTGTACTTGCGGCGGAGCTTGCAGAGTTTTCAGTGTCTGCATTTGCTTACGCGCCGGGTGCACTCGATACGGATATGTTTGAGTACGCCCGACACTCGCCCAATTTCGATCCGCCAATTCAGGCGGTGTTCGAAAACGCGGCGGAAGCGGGTTTCACCTCGATGTCAGACGCCGTCGCCACATTCATGAAGATCGCTAAAGGCGAAGCTGATTCGCTCTCCGGATGTCACCTTGATGTCGCCGATGACATAGACGATCTCGTCCAGCGCGCAGACGAGATCAAGGAACAAGGGTTGTACGTGATCCGGCGACAACCCTTGCACGCCAGAACCCGAATCGAATGAGCGTCACAGCCGCGGCACGATGGGCAACTCCTCGATTGCCGTGCCGGTGGCGTCTCGTACCGCGTTAGCAATGGCCGCAGCTATCGGCACTATGCCTGGTTCACCCGCTCCGGAAGACGGAACATCGTCGTCGCCCGTGAACACAACCTCTATCTCAGGCGTGTCGGTAATCCGTGGAACCCTGTACCGCGCAAACCCGGCGTTCAGCACACGGCCGCCGTCGAACTCCACCGCCTCCCACAGCGCGGTACCCATGCCCATGACGATCGAACCCTCGATCTGGTTGCGTGCGCCTTCCGGGTTGACAACAAGCCCGCAGTCGAAACCGACCGTCACCCGCACGACACGTGCTTCCTGGTTCTCTACCAGGACCTCAACGCACTGCGCCGTGAAACTTCCGGCGTCGTATCCGACGGCCAACCCGTAGCCGACGCCGGGCTTTTTCTGTCGTGAGGTCCAGCCAAACGTCTCAACTGCCGCCAAGAGGCATTTCCTCAAACGGGCGTGAGACAGGTTACTCAGACGGAACTCCAACGGGTCGAGTCCGAGTCCGATAGCGATCTCGTCCATGTGGACCTCACGGGCGAAATGGTTGGTCGCTCCGCCAAGAGATCGGTACGAACCTGACTGCAACGGCGACTCAGAAGCAGCCACGGCAATTCGCACGTTATCCACGTCGTAAGGCGTGTCCGCACCGCGCTGCCCGCGGAATGCGTTCTCGCCCGCGTGAAACGCCGTGTAATCCCACGCCACGATCTTCCCGCCCGCATCCACACCGCTTCGTATCTCAAACGTCGCCGCCGGACGCACCGTGCTCCACGCGAACTCCTCAGCGCGGTCGTACGAGACCCGAACAGGCGCATCTACGGCCTTCGCAAGCCGCGCCGCTTCGTGCGAGACCGTCGGCGTCTTCGTGCCAAACGAACCGCCGATCTCCGCCGCGATCACACGTACCTGACTCGTGTCTAACCCGAACATCTCGGCCAGGCTGTCCCGTTCAGCAAACGGACCACGATTGGCGCACCAGACCGTCAGATGATCGCCATCCCATCGTGCGACCGATGCACTTGGCTCCATCTGGGCGTTGGAAACGTAAGGCACGTAGTAGGTGTTCTCGAAAACACGCGCTGCGGAGGCAAAAGCTGAGTCCAGATCGCCGTCATCCCGGAGCGCGGTTGGCTCTTCTGCACGTTCTTTCAGTAGTGCCGGAATGTTCCAGTCAGAAGCCGTGTCGCGACTCTCCTCCCACCGCGCTCGAATCGCCTCAACGGCGTACTCGGCGGCATCCTCTCGCTCCGCCACGACACCCACAAAATCGCCGTCCCGCACTACTGTTACCACACCGCTGACGCGTTCGGCACGAGCCGTGTCAATTTGCGCCAGCTTTGCACCGTAAGACGGCGGCCGGAGAATCTTGCCGTATAGCATTCCCGGCACGATAACATCCTGCGCGTATTTGGCGCTTCCATTGACCCGCGACAGCGCATCGATTCGCCGGGCGGGTCGTCCCATCAGCTGGAACTTCTCGACGGCCTTGACCTCCACGACGTCCGGGATATCCACACTTAGCGTCTGGCCCGATAGCAGATCTGCGTATTCGACGCCGTCTGACCCACCCTCAGACACCACCCGTCCGTCCAACGTCTTCAGCGAATCGGCGCCTAATTCAAGACGGGTTGCTGCGAGGTCGATCAGTGTCAGACGAGCCGTGGCCGCGGCACGGCGCAACTGGATCCCGACAGTACGGGTAGACGCGCTGCCGGTCGTGCCGCGATCCTGTGGCACGAGATCGGTATCGCCGAGGATGATGCGCACCGAATCCACAGCCACATCCAGCTCGTCCGCGATCTCCATCGCAAACCCATTCCTGATTCCCTGGCCGTACTCGACCTTGCCGGAGAACGCCGTGATCACGCCGTCGCGAGCGATGGTCAGCAGCGTTGCCGGATCACCCGGGGGCGTGCGAGGGTCCGGCTCAAGCGACCAGCGCGGAGTGCCGACGATCGTCAGTGCGATATCTGTCGATGACTGCTGCTCGCTCATTCCGCACCTCCGTCACCAGAGGCCGATTTCACGGCCTTCAGGATTCTCACGTAAGCACCGCAGCGGCAGATATGGCCGCTCAGCGCGGACCGAATCTGCTCATCGCTCGGGCTCGGATTACGGTCCAGCAGGGCGGCGCTGCTCATGATGAAACCGGACGTGCAGTAGGCACACTGGAAAGCCGTGTGCTCGACGAACGCCTCCTGCACGGGGTGCAGCTCGTCGCCGTTCGCGAGGCCCTCGATGGTCGTGATATCGCGTCCACTGGCCGAAGTGACCGGCGTGATACATGATCGGGTCGCCTCGCCATCGATCAAGACCGTACAAGCACCGCAATTTCCTTCGCCGCATCCGTACTTGGTGCCCGTCAGCCCCAGCTCATGCCGAAGTACGCTCAAAAGCGTGCGCTCGGCGTCGACCGTGACTTCATGCGATTCGTCGTTCACCTTCAGGTGCATCGTGAGCAGCCCCTTTCTCCGTGAAGCGCATCATACGTGGCCGGACTTGCTATCGGAATCGCCGCGGGACAGGGCAACCCTTGTTACGATGCCAAATCCCGGTCGTTAGCCTGATTACCGTAGGGGCGTATGGCAATATGCCCACCGTTAACACCCCTGATCCTCATCACTCGAAGATGGAGCGTACCCGCCCGTGAAGTACCGGAAACTCGGCAGCACAGGACTACTTGTCTCAGCCATCGGCCTGGGCGCCAACAACTTCGGACGGATGAGTCCCAGCCAGGTAGCCGGCGGAAACCTCAACCTTGAGACGGCGACCGACATCATCGCCGCAGCGCGGGACACGGGCATCAACTTCATCGACACATCTGACCTGTACTCAGAGGGACAGTCGGAGGAATTCATCGGGCAGGCGCTCAAAGGCTACCGGAACGAAGTCGTCATCGCCTCCAAAGCAGGCATGAAATGGGCGAGCGGCATCAACTCTGAAGGCCTTACGGCCGCGCATCTCAAACGCTCTATAGACAACAGCCTTCGACGATTGCAGACCGACTATATCGACCTCTACCAGATGCATATCCAGGATCCGCTGACGACCATCGAGGAGACTCTCCGGGTGCTGGATGACATCGTGACCGCCGGGAAGGTCCGCTACATAGGCTGTTCCAACTTCCTCGCGTGGGAGGTTGTAGAAGGAATTCAAATCGCACGTCGATACGGCTGGCCCGAGTTCGCCACCGTGCAGCCGGAGTTCTCGATGCTCGAGCGTGAGCCGGAGAAAGAGTTGCTTCACGCCGCCTCAAAGTACGGAACCGGCATCCTGCCGTACTACCCGCTGGCCTCAGGCTTCCTCACAGGTAAGTACAAACGTGGCATGGCGCTTCCTGAAGGCAGCCGCCTCGCCCGACTGCAATGGACGGCAGATCAGCACGCCACCGATGCAGGCTTCGATCTGCTTGAGTCGCTGGAAAGGTTCGCGTCAGATCGGAGACACTCGATGGTCGAGCTGGCCTTTGCGTGGCTGCTGGCCCATCCGGAAGTGTCGTCCGTAATAGCCGGAGCGACCCGGGTGGAGCAGATCGTCCAGAACGCCGCCGCCGCCGAATGGGAACTGACCCGGGAAGATATGGCAGAGCTAGATCAGATCCTCCCCGGAACCCCCGGCCCAGGCACCGGCAACCTCCCGAGACGCCGGACCCTGTAAATACGTGGACATCCCGCGGACCATCGAGGAGATCACGCCTGAATGGCTGACCGCGGCGCTGAAGTCGGGTGGATCTCTGGCCTCGGGCGGAGTGATATCGGTCCAATTTGATCCGCCAGGCGATCGAAAAGGGTTTTTCGCGGAAGTTGCGACGGGAGTTATCAAGTATTCGGGCGATCCGGGGTCGGCTCACGGGACCATCGTTGCGAAGGTAACGATCCGAATGGGCGAGCTTGCTAAAAGGTTCGCACGGGAAGGCGTATACGAGAACGAGGCCCGGATTTACGCCGACATCGGCGATGACATCGGAGTTCCGATACCGCGCCTCTACTACGCCGATTCAGATATAGAGACGGGTCTTTTCGTCCTGCTACTGGAGGATCTATCCGGCCTGCGCGTCGTAGATGAAACGACCGGATGCTCCCTCAAAGACGCGTTAGTGGTCGTACGAAACGCCGCACGGCTACACGCCCGCTGGTGGAACAGCGACCGGCTCAATCAACTTCCGTGGCTTCTTAGACCGCTGGAAGCCAGATGGACCGGACTCCGGAAGGCGGAATACATAGCTAACTGGAATGCAGGGTCCCGAATACTGAAAGTCCACCTGTCGCCGGAGGTGTACGAGATAGCGGAACGGCTCGGTCCAAAATACGCCGAAGTCATGTCTGGAACTCCGCCGTTCGCCCTCACCTTGAATCACGACGACTACCACCTCGGAAACATGTTTTTCGGCGGCGGCGAAGTCACCACCATCGACTGGCAGTTCGCCAACCACGGGCCACCAACGCTACATGGCGAATCCCGCCCACAGCACGAAAAATATGTGCGAAATCAGGACATTCCGATCGCTGTGCTGTATCTGCACGCGCCGCCGGAGTTGATGGGATAGGGCGTGTAGCCATATCCTTTGGCGATGGCGCTCACCGATGAAGACGTAGGCCGAAACGTTCGAAAACTGCGGATCGAACGAGGAATGACACAGGCGGCGCTCGCGCGCCGTCTCTACCTAGCCCGGACAGCCGTGACCAGGTTGGAGAACGCTCAGCGCGCGGTGACCGTGCCCGAACTCGCCGCGATCGCCGCCGTCCTCGCTGTGGACTTTGCGTATCTCGCGGTCCCCCACGAAACCAGGAAAACGGCAAGCCCGATCGACAAACGCCCCGTGCCGGCACAGAAATTCCGGCCTCGATGGGCCGAAATCCCGGCCCGATGGCACATCCTATCGGCCGTCGTCGTCGCGATTTTCAGTAAGACGTTCAAGAAAATGAACATGGCCGCGGGAGACGGGCTTTTATCCGAGGCCGATCAACACTGGGAGCAGATGGCGAGGGCTCACCATCTGTCTCTTGGGCGGCTTGATGTGGCGCGCTATTCAACTGCCGTTCGGGACCCGGCATCCAGGAACAGCCTCCAATACGCCGGTTGAGGCCGAGCGTCGCTATATTCCAGCGAGCAATATTCCGCCGTAGCGGTTCCCACTGGGCCGTATGCGATCAAGTGGCTACTTCAGCTCGATCAACACGTTCTTGTAACGTTTGTCCGTGTTGTTAACGACTCGATGTATTACGTGCGAGTCGTGATACGTGAAATCGCCGACTACGTTGCTGCTTTCGTTGGCCGTACCATCGCCGAACTGGGCCTCAAGCGCGCCGTTGCTTTCGACAATCACCGTGACGTAATCACGGCCGTGCAGATGCCAGTCGCTGGCTTCGCCCGGCTCTACGATCAGGTTCCAAATTTTGACTTTGTCGTTTTCAAATAAAACGACGCTTGCGATCT
>JAYGCG010000014.1:0-8838 GCA_046583455.1 Dehalococcoidia bacterium
CTCAGGATGACGGTCAACCGTATCGCTCATTTCATGCGCTGCTCGAACGATATGCGAGGGCGGATACCGATCCGCATCTACGCCGATCAATTCATGCCCTCCGGTCCTTGACGCAGGGACGCAGGGCTGCTGTTCTCGTCATAAACAGAATATATGTTCTAATAAGTGACACAGTGAACGAAGTACGAGCGGGCCGGGGCCTGGGTCCGGTGGACTGGGGCGACCGGCCGGCGAATCCGGCCGCACGGGAACGGGAAGGTGTCGCTTCGGTTTAGTTATGGTCGGGGTAGGCGTGTCCCGCCTACCTCGGCTTGTGCCGTTGCGCCGGTTCGCCGCATACTCGTGGCGTGCTAATTACCGAATCCCGCGACCTCGCCGAGTTTTGCAAGCGGCTTGAGGGCGCTCCCTATGTTGCAGTAGACACCGAATTTCTTCGAGAGAAGACCTACTGGCCCAAGCTGTGCCTCGTGCAGGTCGCGTACGACGACGAGGCCGCGGCTATTGACCCGCTGGCGCGTGACATAGACCTCGATCCGTTGTTCGACCTGATGGACGACCAGAATGTACTGAAGGTTTTCCACTCTGCGTCTCAGGACATGGAGGTGTTCTTCAGTGTCTCTGGCCGTGTGCCGGAGCCGATCTTCGATACGCAGGTGGCGGCAATGGTTGCCGGGTACGGCGAGCAGGTCGGCTATGCCACCCTCGCTTCTCAGATCGTCGGCGTGACGCTGGACAAATCATCCCAGCTCACCGACTGGTCGTTACGCCCGTTGTCCGACCGCCAGATTGAGTACGCACTGGGTGACGTCACACATCTATGCACCATCTACGAAGAGCTCGACGATCGGCTTGAAGAGAGTGGCCGGATGTCCTGGGTGTCCGAGGAGATGGCGGCGCTAACCGACGTCTCGGCATACAAGCCGAACCCGCGTGAGGCGTACCGCCGAGTCCGAATTCGTCGCCCCAGCCGAAAAGCCCTCGCCGTGTTGCGGGAGGTCGTAGCGTGGCGAGAAGAGACGGCCCAGCATCGGAATCTCCCGCGAAACTGGGTGATCCGGGACGACGCGCTGGTCGAGATTTCAACACACGCGCCGCAAAACGTGGCGGACCTGAGTCGAGTTCGCGGTTTACGTGGCAACGCTGCGAAGGGTCGCGATGGCGAGGCGTTGCTGAAGGCGGTCCGGCGTGCGCTGGATATGCCGCAGAACGAGTGGCCGGAGATCCCGCCACGTCGACCTCCGATTCGAGGTCACGAGGCTCTGGTTGCGCTACTCCAGACACTGCTCAGGTTGCGCTGTGAGAACCACGACGTCGCGCAGAAGCTTGTCGCCACGCGTGACGAGCTGGACCGAATCGCCACCTCGAACGGCGAGAACATTCGACCGCTCCAGGGCTGGCGACGTGAGCTGTTTGGCAACGACGCGCTGGAGTTGAAAGCGGGACGCCTGGGTTTGACGGGCGATCACGGACAGGTGCGTGTGTTGAGGGCCGACGAGCTGGGTTAGGTCTCCCGGAAAGGGTCGCCTTACTCTGTCATTCTGAGCCCGAGGAGAAGGATCTCCCGGGTTTCCGTCTCCGGGATTCATCGTTGCCGAACTCTTACGACGTCTGTTGACGACTGTTCCTGAGGTGTCATTTGTTTCCGCGGTAGACACCCGCCCTTCGAGAACCTCAGGGTGGGTTGTGTTGTTCACCCCAGCGTGGGATTGCGTCACTTGAAGCAGGGTTGGCGAATTGTTTAACGCTGCCTACGTTGGTGTGACTTGCCGTATTGCGAGGAATGGGAGTGGCGGAGTGCTGGCCTGGAGATCCTTCGCCTCGGGCTCAGGATGACAGTTGTGCTGAAGCGTCATGACTCTAAAAGTTGCGCCACCTCGCACCTTCCTCCTGAGACAATGGCGTACTTCTGCAATCTGAATGTCCCAATACTCCAGGGAGGACGGCGATAGATGGAACCCCGCGTTCATGTCAGCGACGAGATTCTCGAGCGATTTCGGCGTGTCACATCGGCCACGGTATACAGCGCCGTGTGGAGGCATCCGGTCGAAGGTAGCGAGTGGTTCGCATCGGCCAACTGGCAGCGCTGCCTCATGAAGAACGTGTTGCCCATGACGCATGGCAAAACGATGGTCGGGCGTGCGCGAACACTCAGGTTTGTTCCATCAATGCCTGACCTGCTTGAGATCACCCGCCAGGGCGAGAACTCGCCGGAGTACATCGCAATGGGCACGTGCGGCTCTGGCGACGTTCTGGTGGTTGAGGCCCACGCCGCCGAGCCCGAGGCTAACATCGTCGGCAACATGAAGGCCCGTCAGCTCTGGCACAACGGCGCGGTCGGGATCGTAACCGATGGCGGGATCCGGGATCTCGACATGATCGTCGAGGACTACGGCCTCCAGATCTTCGCCGGGCATCGGTCTCCCGCCGGGAATCTTCCGTGGATCGAGGCGTACGAGGCAAATGGAGCGATCAATTGTGGCGGCGCGCTCGTATTCCCGGGTGACGTGATTGTTGGAGACGACGACGGCGTGGTGGTTGTGCCGTGCCAGCTCGCCGAGGGAGTGATCGATTGGATCGAAGAGCAGGACAAGGCGGAAGAGTTCGTGATCGGACTGATCGACGCAGAAAAAGCGCCGCCCGGCCGCTACTATCCGATATCAGAGGAGACCAAGGAACGATACCGACGCTGGGTGGCTGAGCGCGACGGGGAATAGCAGCAGACTAAATATCAGGGGAGGAATTCAGCACATGGAAACTATTTTCTCATCAGAACATCCGCCGAAGACGATGGAGATCGAGCGGACAGACGACGGCCAGCTGCGGCTTGTTGTTTCGCTGTCCAAACTCGGACAGAACACGATTCTTGAGTACTTCCTGGACGACGACGATGTGGACGCGCTGAAGAAGGCGCTGGCCTGATGGCTGGCCGTTCGACAGGCCAAGGGAACGCCGCAGGCCCTCCGACGGGACGTGTTGGTGCCGGGGGTCCCGGTGCCGGCGGGTTCGCTGCGTCGCTAAAAAAAGGCGGCGCCCCATCGCTGTTCTGGAGCGAAGTGACCGTGCAGGGCCGCCCGCGCGTGCTCGTGCTGGACGCCGTCGCAGACCGGGATGGCTGGGAGGCCGAGGCCACTCAGAGGATCGCCGCCAGCCTGGTTCGGCGGGACATTCTGGTAGTCGGAGGTGCGCCGGTGCATGTCTCCAGTCCGGACGAAATCGCCGTTGCTGTCGAGTCAGCAGCCGACTTCAATTGCATATTTCTCACCGCCAGGGCCGATGGCTCGCTGACCGCCGCCGAATGCTGGCGTGCTCTCCAGGAGAGCCTCGCGGGCGAGACCAAACTGTTTGCCATGTGCACGTGGGATTCGGCTGACCCGGATGTCAGCGCCGAGGTGCTGGGCAGCGAAGAGACCTTTGCGCCGGTTGCCGTCGCTCAGCAGGAGCCGATGTCCGGGCGTGGGGCGAGCCTGTTCTTTATGAAGTTCTTTGCCGAACTGGACATGCACTCGGAATCGACCAGTTCGATGACCGGTAAAATGGTGTGGTTTGGCCACTCCAAGGCTCGCGAAATCATGCGTCGCCGCCACTACGATGGGCGCGTTGGATTACGATCTTGAAAGGATCGATTTGGAGCAACTGAAAATAGGCGATATCACGATCACCGCCCTGTCCGATGGGCGCATGTCGTTCGCCACGACAAACCTGTTCCCCGAGACACCGGAAAGCGTGTGGGACGGGTACCGTGAGCGATTTCCAGAGGCGTTCGATTCACAGGGGTTCTACACAAACATCGGCGTGTTCCACCTCGCGTCCGAGGGCAAGCAGGTGCTTGTCGATACCGGACTCGGACCACACGGCGCGGCTGGTGGAAGGCCGGGGGCACCCGAGTTGATGGAGGATATGGCGAACAAAGGTGTCTTGCCGGATGAGATCGATTCCGTATTCCTGACGCATCTTCACGGCGACCACGTCGGGTGGAATCTGACACACGGCGAGGATGGCAGCCGCCCGACCTTCCCGAACGCGAAATACGTTCTACAGAGGGCCGACTGGGACCACTTCACGGATGCCGAGTTCCTGGCCGCCGGGCGACGAGACGCGGCGCAAGACACCTATCTGCCGCTCCCGGAGATGGGCGTTCTTGAATTGACCGATGGCGAATCGAACATTGCCCCGGGGCTTGACGCATATCCGACGCCGGGGCACACGCCCGGACACCAGAGCATGCTGATCTCGTCTCGAGGCGAACGGGCGCTCATCATCGGCGACGTAATCGGCAGCCCGATGCATGTAACGGAGCCTGACCACCTGTATCGACCGGACGTGGACCGGGAGCTGGCCCAGAAATCCAGGCACGACGCGCTCGACCTGGCGGAAGGCGCCGACATGACCGTGATCGGCAGCCACATGACCCGGCCCGGGTGGGGGCGATTGATCCGGTGGCAGGGACGACGCTACTGGCAAGCCCTATGAACCGGCTCGCCGGCGGTTATTTACACGGAGTTGGGGTCAGCACTGCTGTGTTTGTGGCCCTCATTCTGGCTGCGTGTGGCGGCGGCTTGTCTGAGGAAGACGTTCAACTGCAGGTCGACTCCGGTGTAGCGACTGCGCTTGCGGCTATCCCGGGCGCGCCCACGCCTCAACCAACGTCAACACCCGCACCGACGGCGACACCGGCGACACCGGCGAGCGCGCCAACGCCGCAACCCGTGCCCACGCCTCTGCCGACTTCGACCCCTGCGCCGGTACCGACTCCACAACCCACGGCGACGCCCGCCCCGATCGCAACTCCACAACCGACGGCAACGCCTCAGCCCTTGCAGCCCACAACCACGCCGCAGCCGGCCGCAACACCGCAATCAACGTCGTTACTCGACGAGGTCTATCAGCAGTCGCACGGCGCGGTGTTCATGGTGGTCACCCCGGGCAAGACGGGTACGGCGTTCTTGTTTGAACCAGGGTTGCTGCTCGCCAATGAGCATGTGATCAACGGCACCGTGACGGTCGAGCTCTGGGACGACATCGGCAACAAGATCCCGGGAACGGTGATCGCTTCAGACGGTCCGCGAGACCTCGCCCTGATCCGCATCAACCCGGGTGCGACCGAGGCTCCACCGCTCCAACTTGGCGTCAACATTGACCACAACTCGATAGCCCAGCCGCTACTTGCGATCGGGTACTCGAACACGGATGCCAGCGGCATTATCGGCGCCGCCGGGGCGAACGTCGGCGTTTTGACGCGTGTATATACGTTGGACTCGAGCCTCGGAGAGGGGTTCGAGATGGACGCGCCGATCGACCCCGGTGATAGCGGTGGGCCCGTGTTGAATCGAGACGGGGATGTTGTTGGTATTAGCCGGGCTGTTGTGGTCTCGACAGCAGACGGTCAGCGCGTAATCGGCACCTTCCTGGCGATATCAATAGGAGAGGTGCATCGGGCGTTGCCGGATCTACGGGCGGGGATTTCGCGGTAGAGCAGACTTTGCGAAAAGATCATGGCCGGGTAACCGGTTGGAATTGCACCGGATTTCTGGAAAGTGTTGAAATATCTGAGTTTCCATTGAACGTTTATGGCGCGGAACTACAAATTTCGGCGAGGGTCAACTTCGGGACGTCATAGACATCAGGCGAGCAGCGCAAACCGATGGATCGGGGCTGAGCGGCTGTGGAATTGAGTTGGAGTGGGTCTCTCTTGCATCTCGAATGGCTTGTATGGGTACTGCTAGCGGTTTTTGGCACCGCAATTCTGATACCGCTAGTCATGTTTCTGTTCGTGTCCACGCCTGATCGTGAACCTTCGTCCGATGTAGCAGGCCGGGTCGACGACAAGTACTAGGAACGTATGGGTGAAAGATTGCCCGATGATCACGTTGCCTGGACTGATTCGATGGAACCCACCGGGTATCGCGTGGTCGTGGGCGGCATTCACTTTGTTGTGTCCGCGAGGATGTTTGATTCGGTTGACGTCGGCGACGACGAGACCTTGACTGCGGAAGGTGGAAGATGGGGTGAAATTGCAAGGGTTAGTAACTTAGCGCAAGGTAAGTCATCGGTGGCGATGACCGCCGCTGAATTTCAAACTAGACCGCCGGAAGCGCAACTCCAACGGTCCGCTTCGGGACCGGATCCCGGAGTACTCGCTATCGTCGACACACTCCGCTGGCATGGCGTCGATGCGCGGCTGATGGGCCGGGATGGATCACCCGCACCAGACGATTACGGGATATCACCTGATCGTATCGAGATACTTGAAGGCCCAATTCGCTGGATCCAGGCGGGATCACTGCTCTGGGTTCCCGATACACGTATTGGGCCTGGCTATCCTCATGTATTTGTTATTCCCGGGAGAGATGGCCGATGGGAGTCTGAGGAGGCGGATTACGCAGGGTTGATGTTTGAGGACGGTCTAGACGTACCTCTGGATAGGGCGTTCAGCTCAGAAGTCGCCAACTATCTCAACCAGACGATCCCCGGGACTTATTCAGCCGTGCAATCACATTTGATCGACGGTTGTTGGGTCATCGAGTGCCCCGTGGGTCTGGTCTACGTCGTATGGAACCAACAACTGGCGATTGCGAACGCACTGTTAGAGATGCCTCTTCGTGTACATCAGTAACCGGCCAATCTTACGGTTGAATGATTATCCCTACCCCGCGTAACCGTCCAGCGCGTGGGCGGCCAGGTACCCACGGTCTAGCTCGAAACCCAGCCCCGGGCGGTCTGACAGGTGGATGGCGTCGCCTCGCAGGTCGATCGGATGGTCGGTGAAGGCGTCGTATGCGCTTAAATCGGCCCGGCTGATCTCCACGCGGTAGTGATTGGGCACAGTGATCATCACCTGCGCACCTGCTATGACGTTGATGGGCCCGCTGGCGTCATGCGGCGAGATCGGGATGTAGTACGTCTCCGCCATCGTCGCTATCTTCTTCAGCTCGGTGATACCGCCGGTCCACGTGACGTCCGGCATGATGAAATCGGCCAGACCACCCTCCAGCACAGGCAGAAAATCCCAGCGCGTGTGAAGTCGTTCGCCGACACAGATCGGCACGCCGACACTGTCCTTGACCTGCTTCAGGGCCTTGTAACTCTCTACCGGCACGGGCTCCTCAAACCAGAAGATGTTGTATCGCTCAAGGGCGTTCGCGAGGCGTATCGCCGTCGGGACGTCAAACCGGCCGTGGCAGTCGATCAGTATCTCGATGTCCGGGCCGACCGCATCTCTCATAGCTGCGACCACTTCCACGCCGTGATTCTCGGCTTTCGGGGCCAACTTGCCCGTCAGGTATCCGTCTGTTTCCTCCGGGTGATGCGGATACCACGGGTCCACCTTGAACGCAGTCTGGCCGGTCTCCACAATCGCCCGAGCGTGCTGGGCCGATAACTCTACCGTGGAGCCGTCCTCTGGATGGCAATACACCGGTACGGAATCGCGGACCGGACCGCCGAGGAACTCGTAGATCGGCAAGCCCTGGATCTTGCCTCGTATGTCCCAGAGTGCGATGTCGATCCCGCTGATGGCGTTTGTGCTGGCGCCACGGGAACCCATGTATGTGAACGTGCGAAAGATCTTGTGCCAGATCCGCTCGATATGCGTGGGGTCCTCACCTACGAGGAAGTCGTTCAGGTGTCGAACGACGGCGCACACGGCCCGGTTGGCCGTCGGCCGCGTTCCGGTGATCTCGCCCCAACCGGTGATCCCCTCATCGGTCGATACCTCTACAAAAACATACTCGCGTTCCGCTGGAGTGCTGTCTTCTGCTGTCTCAAGGTAGGGACGGGGACCGCTGATCAGCCACGGGGCGACTTTGGTGATCTTCATGGAGTATCCGTTCAGGTGTTGTTATCCGGGCGCGTAAAGACGGCCGAGATACTACACCGGCCTGGTCGGAGAGAGATTAATCAGGTCAAATAACTGACCGGTAGAGCCCTAGTTCGAGCTTCTCGGAACCGTCAGCGGCTCCTCGGACTCCAGCGCCTCGTGCTCGGCTGTGAGGAGTCCCTGCTCGTCCATCTGTCTCGCGGCGTAAATAATCACACCCGCTGCGTACTCCAGGCTGACCTCTGAAGTGTTGATCATGAAGTGATACAGGAAGGGATCGACCGGGTTGGACTCAAATGCCTTCTCGAAATACCTGGCCTGTGCCGAGTCCGAATGCTCGATCAGCTCCCTGGCCGCCTCAAGGCTCGGCAACTGCTCGCGCCCCTGTATGCGGATTGCCCGATCCTCCGACTCGCCGAGAAGCCCTACCCTGAGGACTCCGGTCGTGCCCCGCAGGATGGCGCCGCCACCCCTGCTGAGGATGACCGCATCGCCGGCCGCTGCGATCTCACGGATCACGTCAGCGGTCGTGTCAATGAACTGCTGCTCGTGAAGCTCTTCCGCGCGCGTCGCGGGCGCTGCCTCAAAGTCTCGATACGGCCTTGAAATCAGGACTTCCATCCCGGGACCGAAGTATGGATCACCCGCCCCCGCGCTGCCGGTGCGTTCCAGCGTGCGCTGGATGAAGGAGATGAAGCGGTCACCGCGTGACGGAAGACGGCGCTCTGAATCCTGTACTGCCTCGACGGTTGCGCCAACCCGGCGGCCGATTTCTGCAAGTAACAGTCGGTCTACGAAATCTAGGTCCAGTGCTTTTGCGACCAGCCGGCCCACTCCGGCACCGCCTGCTCCGACTCGTCCTTCGATAGTAATGACCGGCATATGACCCCTCGCTTCGTAATGAGATCAGGTGTCGTTGGACTGGAAGGGTAACAGGTAGCCGACGAAAACTCGTTAACGATGGCCGTCTATTGGGCGTTGACGAAATTTGAGTGGTCTATTACTCTTAAAACAGAACAAAT
>JAYGCG010000049.1:0-4501 GCA_046583455.1 Dehalococcoidia bacterium
AGCAGTGGTGTGGGGTTTCGGCGTGACGCTGGCTATCTACGCCACGGCCACGATCTCCGGCGCACATCTGAATCCGGCGGTAACGCTGGCGTTCGCCATCTTCAGGCCTGATAGATTCCAGAGGAAACTTCTCCCGGGATACTGGGCCGCCCAACTGCTCGGCGGGGTGCTCGCCGGGCTGGTCATTCTTGTGACGTTCGGGCCGTTTATCGATCGATTTGAGAACGACCGCGGGCTCGTTCGCGGTGAGCCAGGCAGCGAGCACTCGGCAATGATGTTCGGGGAGTACTTCCCCAACCCGGACATTTTTGGCACCGACTCGGCGGCCCGAGATCTCGTGTCCCCGCTTGCGGCGATGGGCGTTGAAGCGCTTGGAACCGGGATTCTCGTGTTGATGATTTTTGCGCTTGTGGACCCGCGTAACGGCCGGCCAGCGGGCAGGATGACAGCGCTGTTCATCGGTTTCACCGTCGCCGTGCTGATCTCGCTTTTCGCGCCGATCACGCAGGCCGGGTGGAATCCGGCGCGTGACTTCGGGCCGCGCATCGTGGCGTACTTCGCCGGTTGGGAAGACATCGCCATCCCGGGTCCGCGCGACGGGTTCTGGATTTACATAATTGGACCGTTAATCGGCGGACCCATCGGGGCGGCCATCTACGACTTCGTTTTGCGTCCTGCGTTGCCGGAAGAGTCCGAATAGGGCCCTGCCCGGCAGCTATTTTGGTGACAAAACCCGCCCTAATGTTGATTGGCATTCTCTTCCCAGGCTCTGATCACCGATAGACTGTCGTGCATCACGCTCTGCCCCATTCCCGGGCCTCGGGTAGAAGCGAAATGAACAGCCACTAAATAGGTCCAAATTACGAACGGAGCACATCTATATGGGATCTCGCGGCGGACTGTTGAAGGAAAAGCTTCAAGCCGGCGAAACGGTTATCGGTCCTTTCGTCATCGTGCCGTCGATGACCATGATCGATACGCTCGGTTATTCGGGAATGGACTTCTGCATCATCGACTCCGAACACGGGCCGATCAGCATGGAAACGGCTGCGGACATGGTTATCGCAGCGGACGGCACCGATGTCGCACCGATCATCCGCGTCGGCGATAACGACGAGCGGTTGATCCTCCGTGCGCTGGACATCGGGTCCGCAGGTGTACAGGTGCCGCAGATCAACGATCCGGACGATGCCCGAAAGCTCGTCAACTCCGCCAAGTATTCACCGATCGGTGAGCGAGGACTATCAATCTTCACCCGCGCCGGTGATTACTTCAAAGACGGTGCTCCCGGCCATACAGATCGTCAGAATGAAGAGACTGTCGTTATCGGCCACATCGAGGGCAAGCGCGGGCTAGACAACCTGGACGAGATCATGGAAGTGGACGGCATAGACGTGTACTTTCTGGGGCCATACGACATCTCTCAGTCACTTGGCATTCCCGGCGACGTACGAAACCCGATCGTCGAAGAGGCGCTTGTCGAGGCGTGCGGCAAAGCCAAAGAAGCCGGCAAGTCGGTCGGTTCATATGCACGTGACATAGACATGGGACGCTGGCTTCTGAGCAACGGCGTGCAGTACCTGGCCTACAACGTGGACGCCACGGTCTACATGGAGGCCTGTGAACGCATCATGGGCGAGTTGCGGGCCTGAGCCTGAAGGGTATGACCGATGGGAGTTCGCGTCCCACCCGTACAGGCGCCTAGAGCATGTCTTCGTTCAGGTGGACGCCGAACCCGGGCGCGTCCGAGGGCGCAATGTAGCCGTCCACTGCCGTCGGCTCTCCAATCCAAAGATCATCACGTTCGCCGCCGTGTGTCCCCGGCAACACCTCCGCCAGGTCCATACAATCTGAAGCCGCTGTCAGGTGGAGCCCCCAGACTTCGCCGCCGCGATGGGGGGCGACCGGAATTCCAGCTTCGCGCGCGACGTCCAGAATTCGTAGGCCAGCCGTGATCCCCCCGCACCACGTTATGTCCGGTTGCCACAGGTCCAGGGCGCCGGCTCTTGCGATCTCGGCGAACCCGTATTGCGTGAACTCGTGCTCCCCTCCCGCGATCAGAACGGGCGCCGCAATCGAGCGTAGTTGCGCCTGCGCCTCCAGCTCGTCCGGCGTACACACGTCTTCAAACCAGTAGATGTTGAACGGTTTCAGTAACTCCGTCATGCGCTTCGTCACTACGGGGTCCCAGGACATATACGTGTCGATCATCACCAGTCCGTCGTCGCCCATCGCTTCGCGGGCGATGGTCGCACGTTCTATCGCTGAATCGTAGTCGGCATCCTCGGTCCATCTGTGTGGGAATTTCGTAGCGGTGAAGCCGAGTTCGCCGTACCAGGGTTGGTCGGGCCCGGTGGCGTAGGAGCGAATGTTGTCCTTTTGAGCCCCGCCAAGCAGATCGTAGACGGGCTTCTGCTCAGCTTTGCCA
Source organism: Dehalococcoidia bacterium (assembly GCA_046583455.1). GTDB lineage: Bacteria > Chloroflexota > Dehalococcoidia > Lucifugimonadales > Lucifugimonadaceae. Next base: position 2,429 of record JAYGCG010000049.1, read on the forward strand.
AGCGCGTCGAACAACGCCAGGTCCAGTCCAGACAACGCCATCACGGCGACGCCTTTTCGCCCGTACGGAAGCGACTCCGCGTACACATGGTCCCAGATGGCCGCTATGTCGTCTACCGAACCCAGTTCGCTGCCAATGACCAACTCAGCAAAGTGTCGATTGACCACTTCTACTGCGGCCCTTCCACCGCCGCCGTATCCAAACCCGGTCACACCCGCGTCGGTCTCGACCCTGACAACGATCTGCCAGAAATGGGTTCGCCATGATGCAGGAACGTTGCGGTAGTTCGGATAGACAGCAGAAACGGCGGTGATCTTCAAGTGGCGTACCTCTCCTGTGATGCTCCGCAATCGCGCTCGGTGGATAATCAGCGCAGACCATGAAGATTCTGCACCAGTCCGGCCGAGCGTGCTGGCAAACGGAGCGTGCGGCCACGCACATGCACATCCGGCGAGTTCACAAAAATAGGAACCCGCACATGGCAGGTCCCTAAGAATATCTTCGGGCAGATGAAGCACAGAACCGCCCGACGCCACCACCGAACCGACAAGGATCTCTGGGCTCGGGGGCATCTGTCCGGCCGGCAGGAGGACCGGACAAATTGGGGAGCTAGTTAAGCGGCTTCCTGGGCATCATCGGCCGCCTGTGCGTCCTCGACCTTCTTTGCGGTCTGGTCACGCATGTCTTCGTGTGTGAAGAAACGACGGGAACCGCATTGGAGGCAGTAAACATCCACACCACGTCGATCAGCGTTGAAATAGACATCGCCCTGGCAACGTCCGTATCCCTTGAACTTGATCATACTGATCCCCCTTGTTAATTCCCCGTGATACGGGCCGCCAGGCTCCTATCACAATCATTCATCCGGTTTACCGTCCTTAACGACGAATCCAGATTGAGTCGGTGACGAGGGCGGTCACTATGAACGACACGACGGTGTGCGTGGGTTGTGCGTTCGTGCCGAATCGGTGGTCGGTTACTACCAGTCTTATCCCGGAGGTAGCGCGGAGGTGCCGATGACCCATCCGGGTTATCGCGCGTCACCCACCTCCATCGGTTTGTCTCTGTTGTTATTCGGTGACCCCAACCTGACGCCCCGCCGTCGCCCCATCCCGCCACGGCAGCGTTTCTGGAAGGACATAGCCCGTGAGCTCCACAAATCCATCACCTGTTACCGGATTACCGGCCCGCGTGCCATTAATGGACACTTTGCCCTCCCAGTAGATCGCGGAATCTGGCCTTGTCGAGATGATCTCCTGATCGTCGACAACAGGGTAAATCTCGATCTGGAGCTCTTCCTCCGGCAATTTAATAACCCACCCGGACGGGTACTCGGCGCCGGTGTGCGGACTTGTCCAGGAACCATCGGTCGTAAGCTCAAGCTCTCCGGAATTGGGACCGATCGACGTGAGTGAACCGTCGGCATCGATGAACGATCCGTAGAGCGCGTCGATATCACCATCGATGTTTCTAGTCTGGGTGACCATCAATTCTGTGCCGTCGTCCAACTGGATCCCAAACCACTGCCAACCGGCCGGGTGCCCGAGTACGAAAAACTCGCCCCACTGGTGGTCCATCCATACATCACCGCTAACCGTGAATCGCTGGCCGTCCAGTTCCAACGTGCCTTCTGCGGCCATGCGCGGGCGTGAGTAGTAGTAAGTCCAGCCTGTCGTGGGACCCGCAAGCCAGCCGATGTCGTTATGCAAGGCAGGGGGTTTTGATGGGGTCATCGATAGCGACAGCCCCACGCCATCTGTGCCGACATCGAACGTGTGCAGGTCCGGGTTGGCGCTAAGACTCCAATCGGCAATCCGTAATCCACTCAGGCCTGGCCCGGATTGCGGCTGTTCACCGCTGGAAAAACGAGCATCTTGAATGTGCCCGCCCGTGCCCACATTAGTAAATCCAAACTGCGCCGCGTCTCCGGGGCCTCGTCCATTTTCTGAATCATCGGAATTAAGAGGGTCGAGCGACTGGAAGACGACGAAATGGAAGCCGTACTCGCCCCCGGCTTCGTCTTGCAAGTGACCGCTGTAGTACCACCACTCCAGTCGATTTGCGTGCGGGCCT
>JAYGCG010000105.1:0-56328 GCA_046583455.1 Dehalococcoidia bacterium
CGGGAGTGAGACAGTGACGGATAAGCGCCATTGTCGAAAGGGAAACAGCCCAGATCGCCAGCTAAGGCCCCTAAATACGGACTAAGTGTGAAACGTAGTTGGAATGCTCAGACAGCCAGGAGGTTGGCTTAGAAGCAGCCATCCTTTAAAGAGTGCGTAACAGCTCACTGGTCGAGGGTTCCTGCGCGGAAAATAAACGGGGCTCAAGTCCGTTGCCGAAGCTGCGGGATTCCAGAGTAATTCTGGGATCGGTAGGAGAACGTTCTCAGGGGATTGAAGGTAGATTGGAAGGTCTGCTGGACCGCTGAGAAGTGCGAATGCCGGCATGAGTAGCGACAATCCTGGTAAGAATCCAGGACACCGGAAGTCCAAGGTTTCCTACGCAACGTTGATCGACGTAGGGTTAGTCGGTCCTAAGGCGAAGCCGAAAGGCGATGTCGATGGACAGCAGGTCAAAATTCCTGCACCACTTAACTTCCGTTTTAAAGACTCGGGGGGACGCGGAGAGCTAGACGAAGCATGCCTATAGGACATGGTGTGTGTTTTCCTGCAGGCGAGCTGTGGCGTTAAAAGTGCCATGGTGTTTGAGCTGAGAGGAATGCGAACCCTTAGGAACTCCTTCGGGAACTTCGTTGACGCTGGACCGCCAAGAAAAGCCCCGAATCAAGGAAACGAGTGACCGTACCGCAAACCGACACAGGTGGACAAGGGTAAATGCCCTCAGGTGACCGGGAGAACCATCGTTAAGGAACTCGGCAAATTAACCCCGTAACTTCGGGATAAGGGGTGCCACCGGCGTATTAGGTTTTACACCGAAAAGCGTTGGTGGCCGCAGAGAATTGGCTCAAGCGACTGTTTACCAAAAACACAGGTCCGTGCTAAAGCGCAAGCTGATGTATACGGGCTGACGCCTGCCCAGTGCCGGAAGGTTAAGGGGAGGGGTGAGAGCTCCGAACTGAAGCCCCGGTGAACGGCGGCCGTAACTATAACGGTCCTAAGGTAGCGAAGTCCCTTGTCGGGTAAGTTCCGACCTGCACGAAAGGCGTAACGACTTGAGCGCTGTCTCAACGGTGGACTCGGTGAAATTGCAGGACCCGTAAAGATGCGGGTTACCCGCGGCAGGACAAAAAGACCCCGTGGAGCTTTACTGCAGCTTGACATTGAATCGTAGTTAATGGTGCGCAGGATAGGTGGGAGGCTTTGAAATTCTGACTTCGGTCAGGGTGGAGCCGTCGTTGAGATACCACTCTTCATTAATAGCGATCCTAACCTTTATAAAAGGGACATTGTCTGGTAGGCAGTTTGACTGGGGCGGTCGCCTCCCAAAGAGTAACGGAGGCGCCCAAAGGTCACCTCAGGCTGGATGGAAATCAGTCTTAGAGTGCATTGGCATAAGGTGGCTTGACTGCGAGACCTACAAGTCGAGCAGGGACGAAAGTCGGGCAAAGTGATCCCACGGTACCGAGTGGAAGGGCCGTGGCTTAACGGATAAAAGCTACCCCGGGGATAACAGGCTGATCTCGCCCAAGAGTTCATATCGACGGCGAGGTTTGGCACCTCGATGTCGGCTCGTCGCATCCTGGGGCTGAAGGCGGTCCCAAGGGTTGGGCTGTTCGCCCATTAAAGCGGCACGCGAGCTGGGTTCAGAGCGTCGTGAGACAGCTCGGTCTCTATCCGCCGTGGGCGCAGGACAATTGAGGGGCGCCGCTCCTAGTACGAGAGGACCGGAGTGGACAGACCTCTAGTGTGCCGGTTGTATCGCCAGATGCATCGCCGGGTAGCCATGTTTGGACGGGATAAGCGCTGAAAGCATATAAGTGCGAAGCCCTCCCCAAGATTAATTGTCCCGCCCTTCCTAGGAAGGGGTAAGATCCCACGTAGACTACGTGGTAGATAGGCCACAGGTGTAAAGGCAGTAATGCCCTCAGCTGAGTGGTACTAATGGATCGAGGGCTTGACCCACATTAAGGTGCGGCTGTCTCTCGGCTATTCGGAGATTTTTGGAGTCAGTATTTTTACGAATAAACGGTTGTTTAATTGCGCGAGGGGATAATGATCCCGCCGTCCGCTAGACGCCCGCAAAGTGATCAGTTAAGATTGATCTGCGGGGTGGAGCAGCGGCAGCTCGTTGGGCTCATAACCCAAAGGTCGGCGGTTCGAATCCGCCCCCCGCGACCATTTCAACCGACCCGGACTCGTAAGTCCGGGCCTTATTTGTGAATAGTCCCCTGGTGGTTAGAGCGCAACGGACCCACCCGTTCCCATCCCGAACACGGTAGTGAAACGTTGTAGCGTCGACGATACTGCGCCGGCGACGGCGTGGGAAAATAGACCACTGCCAGGGGGCTTTTCTTTTCAAGAATAATTCCCTGAATACATGGCGTATTATTAGAGGAATTATCAGGACATTAATTTAAGGGCCGTTTTGTCGGCCCTTTTTTATTTCCGCAAATTTAACGACGCCCGCAGAACCACTCCCCTGCCCAATGGATCTCTGCCCGAGTCGGATCAATGTCAGTCAGACCAATTTCACCGCGGTCTCAACCAGGGGAACCGGCGTCTCCTTTTTCACAAATCGCCGATCGCCCAGCCCCAACATATGCCACAGGTACGTACTGGTGCCAGCCAGATTGACCGGTGCGCCCCCGCACCACTCACCGTTCACCGTTCACCATTAACGCTGGACGGGTGCGTATCTGCTGTGAATTTATCCGACCCTAAAACTTGCGGATTCGTTCAATCCACTAGGTGATCATGCCTATAGGTACTGGCGATACCTCGCTTTGGATGAAACGACCGTCAGCTTACGATCATCCCAGAGTGCGAACGGGGGTCTCGTAGACCGCCATCCTGTATACATGCTCAAGAAACCAACTTGAGATGTGTGCCTTGTTCACTAGGCACTCCATCGGGCGTTACCTATAATGATGAGCATCTAAACCCGATGAAAGGCCACAGGTAACTTAGTTTGACTGACACGAACGAACACCAGACCCCCGAAACTGCTGATAGCGGTGACGAGGGAATCGATGCCACCCCAGAGAGCACGGAAGCCGTCGCGCCCGTTGCGGAGACTGAAGAAGTCGTCGTAGCGACCGAGACGGAACCCGAGGCTGCCGAAGCTGTAGCTGAGGCTGCGGAACCGGAGGCTACCGTCGCGGTGGCTGATCCACCCGCGGAAACTGAAGCTGCCGCCGAGAGCGTTGAGCCGGAAACCGCCGTTGCGGTGGCTGATCCACCGGAGGCCCTGGCGGAAGCCGTGGCCGTGGATGAGTCCACGCTGACGATGGCGGACCTGCTCGACGAGTACATGCCGTCGCGCTCGCTCAGACGTGGGGACATCATTGACGGACGTGTCATGCGCCACGACCACGATGGTTTGCTGGTCAACATCGGACACAAGTCAGAGGGCGTGGTTCTCTCCAAAGAGATGCGCACACTTTCTGAAGAAGACATCGCGGGCCTCACGGTCGGCGAGGAAGTAATCGCTTACGTCCTCAACCCGGAAGGGCACGACGGATCGGCCATCCTATCGATCGACAGGGCACGCGGCGAGCAGGGCTGGCGAATACTTGAGAAGGCGATGGAGGTTGAGGAAACCGTTACCGGCAAGATCGTCGGTTCCAACCGCGGCGGCGCCGTTGTGGAGTCAGAGGGCGTACAGGGCTTTATCCCGTTGTCTCAGCTGGTCGGCAAGGCTCGTGAGCTTTACGTACCGGGCGGAGAAGACCCCAAAGAAGGCTTCATCGGCATGGACATCGAGTTCAAGGTCATTGAGCTCAACCGACGCCGAAACCGTGCGATCTTCTCGGAGCGCTCTGCGCTGCAGGCGTGGAAACTTACTCAGAAGAAGCGACTGGTCCAGGAATTAAACGAGGGCGACGTTGTGAAGGGCCGGGTAACCGGAATCTCCTCATTCGGCGCATTCGTAGACCTTGGTGGGGCAGACGGCCTTATCCACATCTCAGAACTATCCTGGGAGCCGGTGAAGAGTCCTGAAGATGTCGTCTCAATTGGCGACGAACTGGACGTGCACGTGCTGCGCGTTGACAGGGATAACCTCAAGATAGCGCTCAGCCTACGGCGCCTGGGACCGGAGCCGTGGCAGACGATCGAGGAGAAATACTCGGTCGGTCAGACCGTTACCGGAACTGTGACCAAGCTAGCCAACTTCGGGGCATTTGCTCGTATCGAAGGCGGAATCGAAGGGCTGATCCACATTTCAGAGCTCGGCCCGCAAATGATCAAGCATCCGCGAGAGGTCGTCACGGAAGGTGACGAACTTGAGCTAAGGATTCTTCGCATCGAGCCGGAACGACGCCGATTGGGGCTAAGCCTCAAGCAGGCACGTGACGATGCGCACGAACCAACGGACGATCTACGACCGGAAGCCGCCGCGCCGCGATCGACCGGAATTTTCGATGCACAGTCTCTATCGGAAATAGCCGAAGTCTTCTCGGATAACGAGTAGACGAATCGACCCAACACCAGGAAGGGCAATTCATGCCAGGTAGGTTCGAAAAGTTCTCGGAACGCGCAAGACGCGTTTTGTCCCTTGCCCAGGAAGAAGCCCAGCGCTTCAACCACAACTACATAGGGACGGAACATATCTTGCTTGGACTTGTGCGCGAGACCGAAGGCTCCGCAGCAAAGGTCCTGTCCAACCTGAACGTCGAGCTGACAAGGGTACGATCTGCAGTCGAATTCATAATCGGCCGTGGTGAACGACCTTCGTCCAGTGAGATCGGACTTACTCCGCGCGCAAAGAAGGTCATTGAGCTGGCGGTCGACGAGGCTCGCCGGCTCAACTACCACTACATCGGCACCAACCACCTCCTCATCGGTTTGATGCGCGAGGGTGAAGGAGTTGCCGCTGGCGTGCTCGAGAGCCTCGATGTTTCTCTGGATAAAGTCCGTGCAGAAACCGCCCGGATCCCGGAGCAATCTTCACAGGGCGGCGGGCAGCAAGGCGGAGGCCAGGCTCAGACCGGCACGCGCACCCCAACTCTTGATGAACTGGGTGTGGACCTGACGGAATGGGCACGGCAGGGCAAGCTTGATCCGGTTGTCGGCAGAGAAGAAGAAGTACAGCGTGTGGTTCAGATCCTGAGCCGCCGTACGAAGAACAACCCGGTCTTGATCGGCGAACCCGGCGTCGGTAAAACGGCGATCGTCGAGAAGCTGGCACAGATGGTTGAGTCCGGCGACGTCCCGCCAACCCTTACAGGTAAGCGCGTGGTGACGCTGGATATGGCATCTCTCGTGGCCGGCACGAAGTACCGTGGTGAATTTGAAGAGCGTCTCAAGAAGGTAATTAACGAGCTCCGGCAGGCTGGCAATTGCGTGCTGTTCATCGATGAGATGCACACGATGGTCGGCGCCGGTGCGGCGGAAGGCGCTGTCGATGCCGCCAACATCCTCAAGCCTGCGCTAGCGCGCGGCGAGGTGCAGGCGATCGGCGCGACGACGCTGGACGACTACCGGAAGTATGTTGAACGGGACCCGGCCCTGGAACGACGTTTCATGCCGGTGATGGTTGACCCGCCGGACGTCACAGACACGGTGGACATCCTCCGTGGCATCAAGAGCAAGTACGAAGAGCACCACGGCCTCGCCATTACGGACGAGGCTCTGCGTGCCGCGGCATCACTTGCTCTCAGGTATATCCCTGACCGGCACATGCCGGACAAGGCGATCGACCTGATCGATGAAGCAGCTTCTCGTGTCCGCATCAAGAACAGTGTCCAGCCCAAGGAGCTCAAAGAGGCTTCCAAGAAACTGGAAAGTGTTCGTGCGGACAAGAATGACGCGATTTCGAACCAGCAATACGAGCGCGCCGCCGAGTTCCGGGACAGTGAAATGAAGCTGTCCACGCAGGTCGAAACGCTTCAGGCCGCATGGGACGCGGAGAAGCCGGACGCTCAAGAAGTCACGGATGAAGACATCGCTGAAGTCGTGAGCATGTGGACGCGCATCCCCGTCACCCGCCTGGGTGTTGAAGAGACCGAGCGCCTGATTCACATGGAAGAGGCTCTTAACGAGCACGTCGTAGGGCAGGACGATGCGATCTCGCTGGTCGCAAAGGCTGTCCGCCGAGCGCGAGCAGGAATCAAGGACCCGGCGCGCCCCATCGGTGCGTTCATGTTCCTTGGCCCGACGGGTGTCGGGAAAACCCACCTTGTGAAACAACTCGCTGAATTTATGTTCGGCGCAGAAGACGCAATGGTGCGGCTGGACATGTCTGAGTTCATGGAGCGCCACACGGTTGCGAGACTTGTGGGAGCGCCTCCCGGGTACATCGGATTCGAAGACGGTGGGCAGCTCACAGAGGCTGTCCGGCGGAAGTCATACTCCGTGATCCTGCTCGACGAGATCGAGAAGGCTCACCCGGACGTGTTCAACATCCTGCTTCAAATCTTTGAAGACGGTCACCTGACCGACTCTAAAGGTCGGAAAGTGGACTTCCGCAATACGGTTATCATCATGACCAGCAACCTCGGCTCAGATCTGATCAAGCGTGACACCACGCTCGGGTTTGGCCGGGTAAGCGAACTCGACGAGGCGCATAGCGAAGAGCGCTACAAGCGCATGTCTGACAAGGTCATGGATGAGGTGAAACGGTTCTTCAGGCCTGAGTTCTTGAACCGGCTTGATGGCACGGTGGTTTTTCACTCGCTCTCCAAGAGACACATCGTCGAGATCGTCGACCTGATGCTGGAAACGGTTCGTGCACAGTTGCTCGAGAAGGGCATGGTGCTCCAGGTTACGGACGGCGCGAAAGACTGGCTGGCCGAAAAGGGTTACGACCCGACCTTCGGCGCCCGTCCACTACGCCGCTTAATCCAGGACAAGATCGAAGACCGGCTGTCCGACGAACTCCTTGCCGGCGCGTTTAGTCCCGGCGACCTGGTGGAGTTGGATATCGACAAGGAAGGCGACGTCACGGTGACGACGCCGAAGTCCAAGGGCAATTCGCCCTCTACCTCCAATGAAGAGGGCGAAGAAGCTGTGACGGCTGACGCCGATTAAGCAGCCTCCGTAGCGCAAGTGGATTAATAGAAGAGGGAGCCATCGGCTCCCTCTTCTTGCGTTTGGGCGGTACCCTGCTCTCGACGGCACGCTGGGTTCGATTCCTTCTGCACGTGTCGTCGCATACATTCGCACCTCTTAATCACAAGCTGACGGAGCCGGCCATGTCCACAAGTCTCAGTATTGGTGAGTTTGAGATCACGACCGTCCAGGATCATCAGGGTATGGATCGGAATCCATCAGAAATCTACTCAGAGGTCCCGGCAGCGGCTTGGGATCCATACCGGGAATTCGCGCTGGACCCGGACGGCTTTTACCGATCGCAGTGGCGTGGGCATCTGATTCGCTCGTCCGGTGGAGGACCGTCCGTACTGGTAGATACGGGAATGGGCCCGGGTCCACATGATCACACAGGAAAGCCGGGCGAGCTTATCGATAGCTTGAACGCACTCGGCGTGAGCCCGGAAGAGATCGGGATCGTGGTGATCACGCACACCCACGGAGATCACATCGGTTGGAACGTCTTATACGACGGCGACTCGGCAAGGGCTACCTTCCCGAACGCACGTTATCTAGTCGCCCGGGCGGACTGGGACTACTACTCCTTGCCTGAAAACTCGAATGAGGCATTTGAACACTCCGTTAAGCCGCTCGAAGCCCTGGGGGTTCTTGATCTAGTTTCCGGAGTTCACGAGATCGTGCCCGGCGTTTCTACATTGCCGACCAACGGCCACACACCCGGCCATCAGTGCGTGCTGGTTGAATCCAACGGTCAAACCGGCGTCATCACCGGCGACCTGTTCCATAACGTGGCGCAGATTTCAGAGCAGGACTGGTGCCCCGTGTTTGATTGGGACACGACTATCTCCACGCGATCCCGTCGGGAACTCCTGGGACGAGCAGAGCGTGAGGACTGGACTGTGTTCTCGGGCCATCTCGGAATCGACAAGAGTATCGGCAAGGTTGTGCGCTCTGGCGAAAAGGCGTCGTGGAGATCGCTTTAACGCGCCGAAGAATCCAATCGAACCATATAGCCGCCCTTGTGGGACTGTGACGTGCGGTTGTTGTCGATCAGGCTGGTAAACCGGATACTCCTGAAACACCTTTAGTGAATACAGGTCAGGGGTCACCGGATTGCCGCGAAGCAACGTGAAGACCGTATACATCTGCTCCGAGTGCGAGACTCGCTTCCAGCGCTGGGAGGGTCGTTGCTCCCGTTGCGGCGCATGGAACGCGTTGAACGAGTTCATAGAGCCCAGGAAGAAACAGGCGGCCAACGGCATTCGGGCGATGGTCGGAGACGGCCGTGAACAGCTCAATCCATATTCGTCTATTGAACCGATCGAGCTATCCCAGGTTACGTTCGATACGTCTAAGAGATTGATCACCGGGATCGGCGAGTTCGATCGCGTGCTGGGAGGCGGAGCGGTCGCTGGTTCGGTAATGCTGCTTTCCGGCGAGCCGGGTGTTGGCAAATCTACTCTGTTACTTCAGACCGCCGCATCGGTCGCCGCCCATCACGGCCCGGTTCTGTATGTTTCCGGTGAAGAGTCCGCGGACCAGATTCGGATGCGTGCCGGCAGGCTGGGCATCACCGGTGACCGCATATTCTTGCTCAGCACGGACGATGTAGACGGCATCATTGCCCGGATCGATCTCCTCGAACCCAGTCTGGTCGTTATTGATTCGATACAGACGGTGACTGCGTCGGACATCCCCGGCTCAGCAGGAAGCGTCAGCCAGGTTCGAGAGAGCGCCCGAAGGCTGACCGCCCGCGCCAAAACATCAGGCATTCCGCTAATACTTGCGGGGCACGTGACGAAAGACGGCTCGATTGCCGGGCCACGGATTCTGGAACACACGGTGGATGTTGTTTTGCAGCTATCTGGCGATTCCTCAAACAGCCTACGCACCCTTCACGGCATCAAAAACCGTTATGCCCACACCAACGAGGTCGGCGTATTTGAAATGGGGGCGAAGGGCATGCTGGAGGTCACGGACCCCTCAAAGTCTCTTTTGACCGACCGTTCACTCCGCCCGGAACCGGCGCCGGGGACCGCGGTTGCCGCGGTGATCGAGGGCACACGCCCGCTTATCGTCGAGGTCCAGGCGTTGACTTCACCCTCTGGAGGACAGACGGCGAGACGCGTTGCGACGGGTATCGATCTTGCACGTATGAATCAAGTGGTGGCGGTGCTGGCCAGAAGGGTCGGACTGCCGCTGGCTTTGCAGGACGTAATCGTCAGCGTGACCGGCGGGATGAGACTCACTGAACCGGCCGCTGATCTTCCGGTGGCGCTGGCGATCGCGTCCAGTCTCCTGGACGTCGCGGTAGATCCCGTGCTTGCGGCGGCGGGCGAGATCGGCCTTTCCGGGGAGTTAAGGCCGGTTCCGCAGTCGGATCGCAGGCGGTCTGAGGCGGAGCGGCTCGGTTTCCAGGGATGTCTTCTTCCTTCAATTACGAGTAATAATTCCGGGAATTCAGGAGCTCTCGAAGCCAAACGCGGGGTTGCCACACTCGCAGAAGCCATTCGGATAGCTCTGCCACGGCAGGGTAACGGGTTACACTACGGCGAATCGAGAGTGGTAACCGAGCCGAGCGCTTGAAGTTAGGATCGGCTGCTCCCGAGATTCTGAGGAGTGACCGATGACGAGCACCACGGCGAGACCGGTGAGTCCCACAACAGAATTGACCCTGGACGAAAAGCGCGAGCGCTTGACCGAGATTTTGCGCGGGTATGGCTCGTTGATCGTGGCGTATTCCGGAGGCGTAGACAGCGCGTTCCTCACGGCCATCGCGCATGAGACGCTCGGCGACAAGTCGATCGCCATCACCGCCCACTCCCCGAGTCTGTCCGAAGATGAGCTCGCAGACGCCGTTGATCTTGCGGAAAAGCAGTCCTGGAACCATCGGGTAATAATCACGGACGAGATCAACGATCCCCGTTACGCGGTAAATGATCTTCAACGCTGCTTCTTCTGCAAGACAGAGCTGTACACGCACCTTGTTGAAATCGCACGTTCCGAGGGTTGGAACGAGGTCGCAAACGGCACGAACGCCGACGATCTCGGTGACTTCCGGCCTGGCCTAAAAGCGGCGCGTGATTTCACTGTCCGAAGTCCTATGGTTGAAGCAGGACTCACGAAGGCCGATATCCGGGCGCTTTCAAAGGAGATGGATCTGCCGGTCTGGGACAAACCAGCACAGGCATGTCTCGCTTCGAGAATTCCGTACGGAACAATGGTCACGGTTGAAGCCCTGACCCAGATAGCAAAAGCCGAACGCGGCTTGAGACAGGCCGGGTTCCGTCAACTACGGGTGCGTCACCACGGCGATGTCGCGCGCATAGAGGTACCCGTAGAGGATCTAGCGTCGCTGATCGATGAGGAGACCAGAAACACGATCGTGAAGAAAATTCGCGAGGCTGGTTACCTTTACGTGACGATGGATCTGGCCGGGTTCAGGTCTGGCTCCATGAACGAGGCTATCAGGGTGTCGGTGGCTACGGCTGCGGCGGAGAAGAGCGGCGGCAGTTCATAGCCTCTCCGGTAACGCTCAAAACTCTGCTTTTGAAGCATGCTGACGGGATGTACTCACGATGAAATCCGCGTACATCGACATGATCGGCGGGGCGTCCGGAGACATGCTTCTGGGCGCGTTGATCGACGTCGGTCTATCGATTGATGTTCTGCGATCAGAACTGGCCCTGATGGACATCGGCGGCTACACGCTTCGGTCGGAACGCGTAACGCGCGGTGCATTGAACTGCACCCTTTTACACGTGGACCTTGATGAAGAAGGTCAACGCAGACGCGGATGGGACGAGCTTTCAGGCACGGTCGAATCCTCCCGACTGCCTGAAGAAGTACGAACAAAAGGGATAGAAGTGTTGGACCGGCTTACTGACGCAGAGTCGGTGGTCCATGGCGTTGACCGGCATCACCTGACGCCGCACGAACTTGGCACTGTCGACACGCTGGTCGATATCGTCGGCGTCATCGCCGGATTCCGTCTGCTTGGGATAGAACAGATTTCAGCCGGGCCGTTCCCCGCCGGAACCGGCTTTGTAATGAGCGATCACGGCCGAATCCCCGGCATCGCCCCCGCTACGGCGCAGATCTATGCGGCGGCTAATGCGCCGATACGGTCAGCGACCCAGTGGGGACCGAAGGGCGAAACGGTTACGCCGTCTGGCGCATCACTTGTAACCTCCATCGCCAGCTTCGATCAGGCCGAGATTAGCGTCAGCAAGATTGGATACGGCGCCGGCTCGCGTGATCCGGATGACTATCCGAACGCTCTCGGGCTCTGGCTCGGCGAAACGAAGACGAGCGCTGGACATCCCGGAGACGGTTTGCTGGCCGGTGGCCTTTCCTTATTAGAGACCAATATCGACGACATGGGCGGTGAAGGGTTTGGATACGTCCAGGAGCGGCTTCTTGAGGCCGGTGCTCTGGACGTGTGGATGACGCCGATCCAGATGAAGAAGAACCGGCCCGCGGTGTTGTTGTCCGTACTCGTGAAGGAAAGCGATGCAGATCAGACCGCCATGGTGATCCTGCGTGAGACGTCCACACTCGGAGTACGTCGCCGGGCGGTCGAGAGATACACAGCGGATCGAGAGATCGTGGAAGTAGAAACATCTCTGGGCAAGGCGCGGGTCAAGATAAAACGCGTGAATGGCGATGTGGCCGGGATTGCGCCTGAATATGAAGATTGCCGGACGCTTGCTATCAAGCACGGGCTGACTCTCGCAGAAGTCATGAGACGCGTCGGGGACGAAGCGCGTACCCGGATCTGAACGATCTCGACGGGCCGGCAGGCGTCCAGGAACCGAGAGTCAACGTTACCGACGCCGTAGATCTGCGCGCCGGCGAACCCGCCTGTGATGCGTTCCGGGACGGGCGCCAGGGATGGCTGATCCAGGTTTGCTGGGTCCAAATCTTCTCGTCTATGCGCAGATGCGCAATCCCTGCCACTTGATCGCAGAGCCGTATACCTTCAAAATTGGCTGTTCGGGCGTTGGTATTCGAAATGGTCCAAAAATCGAATGGCGATCATTTAGGAAGCCGAGGTTCGACACATCTACGTCGGGTGAGAGCCGGCAACATGCCCCAGTGGCGCAGTGGCAGCGCAGCCGATTTGTAATCGGCAGGTCGGTGGGTTCGAATCCCCCCTGGGGCTCCAAACTCGTAAAAAGGCGGTATTAAGGGCTCGACTGGGACAAGTTGGTTACGAATTACGTCTTTCCGATGCCAATGCCGCGGTGTTAATGTTAGAATTACCGTTTGGCGCAGGGGTGGGAGAGTGGTTAAATCCAGCAGACTGTAAATCTGCCGCCGTACGGCTACGTAGGTTCGAATCCTACCCCCTGCACCAGTCTATAGAGAGCGCTTTTCCGTACCTCGACGAGAGGCCCACATAGCTCAGCGGTAGAGCGCGTTCTTGGTAAGAACGAGGTCACCAGTTCAATCCTGGTTGTGGGCTCCAGCTCTCCTCGTTAAATCAATCAGTTAGTCGATCGTAACTCGAAGGCCCGGAGGCACTTGGGTAAATGGCCAAGGAAATATTTGACCGCAGCAAACCGCACGTAAACGTTGGCACTATTGGTCACGTTGACCACGGTAAGACCACGTTGACCGCCGCTATCACTAGCGTCCTGTCAGCAAGAAACGACAAAGTTAAGGCCATGGCCTTCGATCAGATCGACAACGCCCCGGAGGAACGTGAGCGTGGTGTAACCATCGCGATCACGCACGTGGAGTATGAGACGGAGACCCGTCACTACGCCCACGTTGACTGCCCGGGTCATGCCGACTACATCAAGAACATGATCACGGGAGCCGCCCAGATGGACGGCGCGATTCTGGTTGTGGCGGCGCCTGACGGCCCGATGCTCCAGACCCGTGAGCACATCTTGCTTGCTCGCCAGGTCAACGTGCCGAAGATCGTCGTCGCCCTTAACAAGGTAGACATGATGGACGACCCGGAGTTGCTGGAACTTGTCGAGATGGAGATCCGCGAGCTGCTCGACAGTTACGGATTCCCGGGCGACGAAGTTCCGGTCGTTCAGGTCAGCGCTCTCGAGGCGCTTGAGAACTTCGAAGACCCGGACAACAAGTGGGTTAAGGCGATCATGGAGTTGACCGACGCCGTCGACACCTACATCGAGATCCCCGACCGACCGGTTGACCAGCCATTCTTGATGCCGGTGGAAGACGTTTTCGGCATCAAGGGGCGTGGCACGGTTGTTACCGGCCGAATCGAGCGCGGCAAGGTCGTGATGGGTGACACCATCGAGATCGTCGGGTTTGGCGAAACCTCCTCGACCACCGTTACCGGTGTTGAGATGTTCCACAAGACGCTTGAAGAAGGCCTCCCCGGCGACGCTGTCGGTTGTCTTCTACGTGGTGTTGACCGGGAGGATATCTCCCGCGGAGCCGTTCTGTGCGAGCCAGGAACCCTGACGCCGCACAAGAAGGCAAAGGCGCAGATTTACGTCTTGACGAAGGCTGAGGGTGGCCGTCACACGCCGTTCTTCACCGGATACAAGCCGCAGTTCTACATCCGAACCACTGACGTGACCGGCGAGATTCAGCTGCCGGAAGGCGTTGAGATGGTCATGCCCGGTGACAACATCGAGATGGACGTCGAGCTGATGTACCCGGTGGCTCTGGAAGAAGAACTCCGGTTCGCGGTTCGTGAAGGCGGCAGGACCGTAGGTTCTGGAGTCTTTATCTCCATCGACGACTAGTAGTTGTAATTGCTCGGGACGTGCTTCCGAATCCGGCGGCACGTCCCGAACGTAAATCAACGGTATGAAGGGTCCATCAGCGAAGATGGGCTCCACATAATTGAACCCCCGTTCGCGGGGATGAGTACAAGGGAGTGGCCGCCGTATGGCTAAGGGCGGACCCCGAGGGTCTATAACCCTGGCGTGCACGGAGTGCCGGGAGCGGAGGTATCACACCTCCAAAAACCGGCGCAATAACACCGCGCGGCTTGAGCTGAACAAGTTCTGCCCACGCTGCCGTAGTCACCAGTTGCACCGAGAAACCAGGTAGGGAATAAATATGGCCAGCAGGCAATCAGCACAGCGAGCTATACGTTCTTCCGGCGCTGCCCCAAGGGGTGGCGTATTCCGGTTTTTCATAGAAGTCTTCGCTGAGCTAAGACGCACCACCTGGCCGTCACGGCAAGAGGCGACGCGTCTCTCCATACTCGTCATAATCGTCGCCGCGTTTTTCGGCGTGTTTCTTGGCGCAATTGACTACGGATTCGGCCGGCTGGCTGAATTCCTCGTCGGAGCCTGAGGCATGACCGCAGAGCAACAGACGATCATCGATAAAGGCGGCCGCTGGTACATCATCCACACCTACTCCGGTCAGGAAGACCGGGTAAAGCGGAATCTCGAACAACGGATCGAGACGATGGACGTCAAAGACAAGATCTTTGACGTAGTCGTACCGACCGAGGAAGAGATCGAGATTAAGGACGGCCAACGCCGTCCCGTCGCTAAAAAGATGTACGCCGGCTACCTGCTCATCCAGATGGTGATGGATGACGAAGCGTGGTACGTGGTCCGGAACACTCCCGGCGTAACGGGTTTCATCTCCGCCGAGGACGAGCTTGAAAAGCGGCCGAAGCCGATTCCATTAGAGCAGGAAGAAGTGGACCGGATCCTGCGCCAGATGAGGGCAGAGGAGCCGAAGGTCCGGATCGGCTTTGAGAAGGGCGACAGCGTTCGTATCACCGACGGGCCGTTCGCTGATTTCATGGGTACCGTAGATACCGTGCTCGAAGAGCAAGGCAAGGTACGCGTTCTGGTGTCCTTCTTCGGAAGAGAGACACCGGTTGAACTGGACTTTTTGCAGATACAAAAAGGGTAACGGCCCGTCATTTGACGGATTTCGCGCCTTGCGAAAGGCGCGCGGGTAACAAGAATTGGCAAAAAAAATAGAAACCATCATCAAGCTGCAAATCCCGGCAGGGCAGGCGACCCCTGCGCCGCCGGTTGGCCCGGCGCTAGGACAGCACGGCGTCAACATCATGCAGTTCGTCAAGGAATACAACGAGCGCACCTCGTCGCAGGCCGGGAGCATCATCCCGGTTTCTATCCAGGTGTACACGGACCGTTCCTTCACGTTTGAGACCAAGAGCCCGCCGGCGTCAGACCTTCTGCGGAAAGCAGCCGGGATCGAAAAAGGATCCGGGACCGCAGGTCTTGAGGTGGTCGGGAGTGTGAAGCGCTCCCAGATCCGAGAGATCGCGGAGACCAAGGTCAAGGATCTGAACGCCGTCGACATAGAAAACGCTATGAAGATTATCGAGGGAAGCGCCCGCAGTATGGGCCTGTCGGTCGTCGACTAGTCCACCCGCGATCGTGGACCGCCTCATCTGTTGATGGCCGGTCCGGAGATTTCACGAATGCCAAAACACGGAAAGAAATACCTCGCCGCCCTTGAAGGGACGAGCGATGTCCCGCGGTCTGCGGTAGATGCAGTCGCCCTCGTCAAGTCTCTCGCCCCGGCGAATTTTGACGAGACCGTCGAGTTGCACGTATCGACCAGCGCGGACCCCCGACATGCCGAACAGCAGATCAGAGAAGTTGCGCCTCTCCCACACGGGACTGGCAAGCAGACCCGCGTCGTCGTGTTCGCGGAAGGTGAAACCGCCCGGGCAGCTGAAGCGGCTGGCGCCGACTACGTGGCGGACGATGAGCTTATCGCCAAAATCGAAGACGGCTGGACCGATTTCGACGTATCACTGGCTACGCCAGACCAGATGGGCAAGATAGGTCGGCTCGGCCGGTATCTGGGCCGCAAGGGTCTTATGCCGAACCCACGAACTGGGACGGTTGTGCAGCCTGACGATATTGCAGACGCTATTGAAGAGATGAAAAAAGGCCGCATCGAAGTCCGAATGGACCGCGATGCAATCATTCATGTCCTCGTTGGCAAGGTCAGCTTCAGTGAAGAGCAGTTGCTCGAAAACTTGGAGTCGGTAGTGGACACCATCGTCCGGGCCAAGCCGTCTGGACTGAAAGGCCAGCTGGTCAAGTCAGCGACCCTGACATCGACCATGGGTCCGCCCGTGAAGCTCGTGATTGATGAAACTGCCGGTACAGAGAGTTAGCCATAGCGGTTACAATCTGTAACAGACATTAATAAACCCCGGGTTTCGCCGGGACGATGATCGGAGAATTTCTCCTAAATCTAGTTCAAGACAATCGAAATCAGCCGCTGTAGACAGCAGGCGCCCCCGTTATCTACCCGTTATGTAACTGGGGGCTTAAGGCGCAAGCGCCTGCCCAGGTGGCACCAGATGTATGTGGCTTGATGTCACAGTTCTGATGCCCGGGTTTACGGCCCGGGCTGTTTTTTTGCCCGAATTATTTCGGGAGACGCGAAGGGATACGAATGCCAACTGACAAGGCGATCGCTGAGGTAGAGGAGCTAAAAGCTGTCCTCAGTGAAGCGAAACTGATCATTAGTACGGACTACCGGGGACTAAATGTCACCGAGTTGTCGGCACTGCGGAGAGCTATTCGCGAATCAGGCGGAATTTATCGCGTGGCCAAGAACACGCTGGTCAAGATTGCCGCGGAAGAGATTGGCCGTCCCGAAATCAGCGAAATCGTCGTCGGACCAACGGGTTTTGTGCTGAGCACTGATGACCCCGTCGGGCCGGCTCGTGCGTTGATGACTCACATCCAGGAGAACCGGCTGAACGTTGTCGTCAACGGTGCATACCTGGAGGGAAGTCTTGTCGATGCAGATCGCGTGAGGTATCTGTCCAACCTGCCGAGTCGAGAAGAGCTCATCGGCAAGGTGCTCGGCCAGATGAACGCACCTATCGCCAACCTTGTCGGCGTTCTCAGCGGAACGCTTCGTGGGTTGATGACGGTCCTGCAGGCTCACATCGACCAGGGTGGTAACGCTGCCGTCACCGAGGCCGAGGAAGCTGAAGCGGCGCCAGAGGCTACTGCCGAAGAGGCTGAAGCTCCGGCCGGAGAGATCAAAGCAGAGATTTCAGAAGAAGAATCAGCGGACGCGCCAGAGGCAGCGGCAGAAGAGTCGGCCGCCGAGACTGAGGCTGAGGAAGATTCAGCAGACGAGCCAGAAGCAGCGGACGAAGAGCCCGCCGCCGAGACTGAAGCTGAAGATGCGACCGATGAACCAGCGGACGAGTCCGAAGCAGAGGCCGAAACCGAGGATGCCGAAGATGACGACGCAGAAGAGTCTGGAGAGGCGGATGAAGATAAGTCCGCCGGATAAGAATAAATACAGGTTTGCGACAAGGGCCGCCGGGACCCGATAACGCTTTCACGCCAACAACACGCAGTCCCGGGATTTGAAGACGGGAACTTTAGAGGAGAAATATCATGACCCTGACAAAAGACGAGATGGTTGAAGCCATCAAAGGAATGTCGGTACTGGACCTTTCCGAGCTCGTAAAGACGCTTGAGGATGAGTTTGGCGTTAGTGCCGCGGCGCCCGTAGCGGTCGCGGTTGCAGCCGATAGCGGCGGTGGTGGTGGCGAGGCTGAAGAAGAGAAGACCGAGTTCGACGTTGTCCTGAAGGACTTCGGAGCGAACAAGATCGCCGTCATCAAGGCGGTCCGTGAGCTTACGCCGCTCGGCCTGAAGGAAGCGAAGGACCTTGTGGAGAGCGCTCCGACAAACGTCAAGGAAGCTGTCTCGAAAGACGACGCAGAAGAGAGCAAGACCAAGCTCGAGGCTGCTGGAGCTACCGTCGAGGTCTCCTAGTCCTGACCCGATAAGAGACTAAAAAGGCCCCGGGGGTTGATCCCTCGGGGCCTTTTTGCTGCCTTTTTTAATGGCGCTTCGACGCATGAAACGCCGCCGTTTCAGGCCCGATCAAAAGAGGCTCTTGGACTGTCCACCGTCGACGTTGATGCACGCGCCCATGATCCAGCCCGCATTCTCGGACGACAGGAAGGCGACGGTGTCCCCGACAGGCTCCGGGTAGCCGAACTTTCCGGCCGGCAGGTTCCACTTAAGGAACTCGGCGACATCCTCTGGAGTATTGGAGTTCCTGAACCGCTCCCAACCCCCGCCGGGAAATTCGATCGAACCCGGGGCCACGCTGTTGACGCATATGCCGTCCGGGGCGAGTTGCAGCGCAAGGTGTTTCGTGACTGCGATCAGGCTCGCTTTCGAAGCCATGTATGGGGCGCTACCGCCGTACTCTCTGCCCCAGATCGACGCGATGTTGACGATGCGGCCCCAGTTGCGTTCCCGCATTCCAGGCGCTGCGAGCTGCATGAGCCGGACGGATGACCAGAGATTGACTTCAAATACGGCCCTGAAATCTTCCTCCGATGTGGAGAGCACATCTGAGGTACCCAGACTTCCCCCAACGTTGTTTACGAGAATATCTATGGGTCCAAGGGCGGCCTCGGCCTCAGCGAATACATCAGCGGCGGCTTCCGGGAGGGACATGTCTGCGTTAATTGCGACTACTTTGGCCCCGGAACTCCTCAGTTCGGCGGCGGTTTCGTCCAGGCGCTCTTGACCGCGGGCGCAGATCGCCACGTTGACGCCTTCCCGCGCTAGTGAGATTGCAGACTGCCTCCCCAGGCCCCTACTGCCGCCGGTAATGAGAGCATTTCTTCCCTTGATCCCAAGATTCAAGACTATTTCCCCCATGCGTGCCGGAACGAAATCCGAGCTGAATTCCATGAAATCATCCGTTAACAGGTATCGCCATATGCGGACGGATGATGGCCATTAACGGGTTGGGCGAATTGTATCCTTAGGCTCTTGCTTCCCGAAGAAATCATCCCCTCACGTTCCTTCTACGAGTACTCAAACGGAGAGACGGGAGTGAAGAACCCCGTGCTTGCCTCATGCATAGCCTGAGATATGCATAATCAATCTTCAAAATAAAGGTATTTAGAGGGCCTTCCGTACCTTGACTGCCTGAAAAGCCGTAGTGTATCGTGAAGCCGTTCGCGAACTACGCGCGTCCAAACTCGATACGCGTTCAGTAAACACTCAAAATTCCGATTATGAGAGTATCGTTTTTCTACTCTCGGGGCCATCGCAAACACTGTGTTTGTATCCTGGCCTGATAATCTGGCCGACCGCAGGAGGTAGCCGATGCTGGGATCCGCTGGATCCATAGTCCCGAAGCGCTGGATACTGGGTATCTTTGCTCTGGGGCTGATAGCCGTTATGGTCGCAACATCGGCCAATCCGTGGGCCGGAGCGGCGACATTGCCGACCAACGTGACTGCATCAGCTGCAAGTACAACTAGCATCCAGGTCAACTGGACTGCTGTGACTGCTGGAAGCACAATCCCCGGCACTGGCAATGTCATTGACAGATACAATATTGACTGTGTCCCGACGACCGGGAGCACGATCAGTCTTGTCGTCACCGGCATCGCTACGGCCACGGGTACTGTCCCCGGATTGACCGCTGATATGGCTTACGTTTGCACCGTCAAACAAAAGTCCGGTTCCACTCTCCCGGCTTCTGGAGTAGCTGCTAGCTCTGTAACGACACCGGCGAGTCTTTCCAAGCTGCTTGGTTCCGTTGTCATTACTCCTGGCAACCCACCGGTTCAGGAGAGCGGGGGTTCCGTTATCCTCTCCGCCGCCGTCAAAGGCACGGATTCCTCCAAAACCGCTATTACGGATCTGACCGTGAAC
Source organism: Dehalococcoidia bacterium (assembly GCA_046583455.1). GTDB lineage: Bacteria > Chloroflexota > Dehalococcoidia > Lucifugimonadales > Lucifugimonadaceae. The sequence goes on from JAYGCG010000105.1 coordinate 19,710, forward strand.
TGGTCGATCACCTCGGGTGCTGGCTCCATTAGCAGTTCGACCGGGGCTTCAATCGACTTTATGTCTGCTGGGGATGGCAACACGGTAGTTCAGGCCTCTGTCACCCAGTCATCTTCAGGGGTTACGAAGACCGACAGCACCACGATCGATGTCTTTGTGGTGGCGCCGGGACCGGCACCAGAATTGCTTGTTCCAATTACAGCCGCCGAAGAGGCCGCGTTGAACGAATCGATCACCGAAATCTTTGACGCTCTTGGAATATCGGAATCAGACTCCAACGTAGCCGGCGATGTGGTCTCCGCGACGAAAGAGGCTGTGGCCTCGATCAGCAACGCCGACACAGTTGACACAGGTGACTCCGAGTCAGCTGACCTGAATATTCCGGCAGGTGCAACAGGATCCGCCGGAGTCGCCGTCACGGCCGTCCAGGAAGAATTCGACCCTGCGACGAAAGACGAACCGACGGCGGATCAGGGATTGCGAATCAGTACTTCTACCGTGACGATTGAGTTGCGGGACAAAGACGGTAATAAATTCGCAAATGCGTTGACTTCAGATGCCACGATCACGTTGAGTATTCCTTTATCTGTTACCCAGGCTATCAACGTGGACACCCAGAGTCTGACGCTTTACAAGTCAAAGGACGGGAAAGCGCCGTGGACCAAGCTGACATCTACCGTCACGATCGTTGACGGGGTAGTCAAGGTCACCGGCAAAACACGGAACTTCTCGGTGTTCATCATCGTCTCGGAGCCTCGTGAGATCGGAATTCCGGGAACCACCGTAGCTGGAGCAATCCTTCCGTCGGCTGGTGACGCAGCCCCAACGACGACACAGGCGCTCCTCCTAACCGGATTGGGTCTGCTGCTGATCGTGGGTGGTGGCGTTTACGTCCGCCGACAGCGAAGGGCGAACGGAACCGTCTGACCGTTGACGCAGGGCGTCGACAAGAAACGGAACTCAGAAAAGGGGGCGCGGTTTATCCGGGCCCCCTTTTCATTTGCAGTGATTTATTGAGACGCAGTAAATACGGATATCGCCGACACCACGGATGAAACGATGAAAGCGGACTCAGCGCCACAGTCCAACCACTGGCCCGACGCCGTTCACAGGCATCGAGTCGGTTTGATCGCGCTTGCGATATGCGCGCTATCGTTCCTTCTATATGGCATCACGATGGCACCGGGGCTGACCTGGAGTAACTCTGCATCGGATGGTGGGGACCTTCTCACAGCAGCTTTCAGGTGGGGAATCCCACACCCGACGGGCTACCCGACGTATCTGCTGTCTCTGCGTGGCTTCTCTAGCGCGATCCCATTTGGCGATGAAGCCCTGCACGGAAATCTTTTCTCTGCCATAACGGCATCGGTCGCTATGGGTCTTTTGTTTGTAGCAACGGTTCGAATACTGCGAGCTTTGCAGATCTCCGGGCCGATCTCTGACCGTCATGTCTTGATAGTGGCCGGAGTTTCAAGCGTGTCTATGGCCGCCTCACGAATGATTTGGTCACAGGCAACGGTGACCGAAGTTTACGCACTGAACGCCATGTTCGTATCGGCGATACTGCTGGCGGCGTTGAGCCTGCGTGACCGGCAGGCTTCGATGCGTCGCGGACCTGGAGTCGGCGGCGTGGGATGGAGATACGGACTCGGAATCGGGCTGCTATCGGGAATCGCCCTTGGCAATCATCTGACAATCGCCGCATTTATCATCCCCTTATCCGCCTGGGGGCTCCTGGGAGGCGGTCTGGGTGCGCTACGGGTGAGGCACGTCTTCCCTATCGTCGTTGGCGGCGCTCTGGGCCTCAGTGTGTACGCATACGCCCCCATTGCATCGGCACAAAGCCCTGTGCTCAACTGGGGCCATCCGGATAGCATCCAGGGATTCTGGTGGATGGTCAGCGGGACCGTCTACCAGGGCTACGCCTTCGACGTGTGGGGTGGAGAGCTGTTCCGGCGGTTGGTCACGTCCACTGACCACCTCTTCGCTCAGTTCGCGTTTGTCGGTGTCCTGCTGGGGTTGGTGGGGCTCTCACTCTTATGGGACCGAACGCGGTCGCTGTTGATTGCGCAGTTGATCACGGTGGCGCTGATCGTGAGCTACGCCGTCACCTACCAGACGATCGACTCGTTCCTGTATCTCATCCCGGTATTCATGCTTTTTTCCATCTGGACGGCAGTCGGCGTACTTCGGATCCTCTCGCGCATCGACGAAATCCGTAATTCGGTCGGCGTTCTACGCTCAACCCACGGGGGCGTGATCGCAACGGGCATGATCCTCGTTGTAGTTATCGCCGTGCCCGGATTCTCTATCGCCACAAACTACGGCCGTCTTGACCTAAGTGATGATCGAGAAGCTTCTAAATACGCAGAGCTGGCATTTGAGACGATGGAGCCGGGCTCGATAGTTATCACACGAACCGAACAAAGTGTATTCAGCCTCTGGTATCAGGCGTACGTGGGGGACCCGGAGCGCTCCGTCATGGCCGTATCTGCGCCACATATCCAGTTCGACTGGTACTGGGACGATCTTGTCGAGCAGTTCCCTGAGCGGATGCCAGAGACGCGCCCAGAAGGACTGCAGCTGCGGGTACTGTCGATAATCGACCACAATCTTGGTATCAATCCAATTTATGAAGCAGATGCACCCGCCGAGGCTTTCCCGGAGTTACAGCTTGTTGAGGAAGGCCCGATCAAGCGATTCGTGCCAGGATAACGCACAAATCCCCTAGCCTCCGATACGGGCAAGCAGGTTCTCCGCTCTCACGACGGTCGGGCGGTCGATCATCTTCCCGTCGAGGGAGGTCGCTCCACTGCCCTGTTTTTCCGCCTCATCTGCTGCGGCCACGATTCTCCTAGCGTTCGTTATCTCTTCTTCCTGTGGCGTAAAGCCGTTGTTGATAATCTCGAGTTGCGCGGGATGGATCGCACACTTCCCGTTGAAACCCATCGACCGTGCCACCGCTGTTTCACGGGCGAGACCTTCCGGGTCCCTGAATGCTACGTAGGGCGTGTCCAGTGCGCCTACCCCGGCAGAGACCGCTGCTGCGATAATCTCGCCTCGTGCGTGGGCCACAGAAGGGCCGTTCGGGTCATCGGAAGAGGTCGAGGACGCCCATCCTCCGAGGTCTTTGGCTATGCCGACATCGGCCGAGAAGTCTTCGGCGCCGAAACACACTGCCGCGATGCGTGGCGAGGCGCTGCAGACTTCGTATGCGTGCACTATCGCACGCGCCGTCTCTATCCACGGGTAGATGGAGATTGTGCCCGGCTGGAGCCCGTTGCGACGCTCAGACGCCGTGATGATCGAGTCAATGCGCCGCACATCTCCTGCGCTCCGTACTTTGCCGACCGATACGCCGATAATCAGCGGACCGATCACGGCCTCGAGGTCTTCGTCGAATAAGCCGGTATCCAGCGAGTTCAAACGGGGGATGACGGGTGCGCCACCACTCCCAAGCCTTTCCAGGTTGGCGGCGATATCATGGCGTGCAGCCAGTTTCTCCCTGAACGGCACAGCGTCTTCCATGTCTGGAAAGATAGCGCCAGCCGGCGCTATGGCGGCCTTCTCAAACATATCCGGCCTGTTTCCTGGTACGAACAGGAGGCTTTTTGGAACTAATCGCATGGATCACATACTCCAGGGCGATTGTTATCAGTCATATCACGGATTCCGGGAGATCAGTATCGGGCTGGATAGCGATAATAGTTGAGAGGTTCAAATCCGTATTTTAGAACGCGGTCAGGCAGGACCCAGTCCCGGGCTGTCCTGCTCACAAGTGAACCACAATCACCAAACTTATTGGTGCGAACAATCATCGAGTTCATCACATGTCACTCCGTATCGAGATAATCGCTGTCCAGGGCCTTCCGGAAGTGGTTGAAGGCGATGATCTGTCGGCCATGATCTATGACGCTATCCGGGACCAGGGCGCCGATCTCGAAGGCGGAGACGTCGTCGTAATCGCCCAGAAGATAGTGTCAAAGTCTGAGGGTGCGATCGTTGACCTTAAAACGATCTCTCCGTCAGATCGAGCACAAGAGTTGGCGGAGACGGTCAAGAAGGATCCGAGGCTTGTTGAGGTCATACTTCAACAGTCTGCCCAGATCGTTCGGACTGGGCCAGGGGTGTTGATCACCGAGACAATTCACGGCCTGGTGTGCGCAAATTCCGGAGTCGATAGTTCAAACTCGGCCCAGGACGATCGGGTGATTATCCTGCCTCCGGACCCGGACGAATCAGCGCGCGGACTCAGGTTAGGGCTCGAATCACGTTCCGGAGTACAGATCGGGATCATCATCTCTGATTCGTTTGGTAGACCGTGGCGTGAGGGCAGCACAAATGTCGCGGTTGGCGTCGCCGGCTTCGAGCCTCTGGAAGACGCCCGTGGCCAGTGGGATGATCACGGCCGGGTGTTACGCGCCACCGTAGTGGCCGTCGCGGATGAAATGGCGTCTGCAGCCCAGCTCGTTATGGGGGAATTTGGTGGCGTGCCGGCGGCGATAGTCCGGGGCGCGCAGATTACCGTCTCTGACTCGGCAAACGCCAAGCTACTCCAACGAAGCCCCGAGACAGATCTGTTCCGTTAGCGACGCATCGCAAACGTTGTATCAGCTGGCCTCTTTGGCAGCCCTGGCCTTCTTCGCTTCGGCGGCTTTGGCGGCGGCGGCCTTAGCCGCGCTTGCTTTGGCAGCACCCGCTTTCCCGGAACGCGCCGTCCAGGATGGTGTGTATTCGTAAGAGTTCCGGAACTCGCGCTTTATGCCGCAGATGGTGCAAGATCCGTTACTGGTCGGCCCGTTTGGGGGATCGATGAGCCACGCGTGTTTGCAATCGGATACCAGTTCTTCTGCGACCTGATCAACGACCTCATCCTTGACCGCGGTAACCGTCGCAGCTGCGACTTTCGGCTTCGCTATATCTTTGGCCGTTTTCGCAGCAGTTTTGTTTTTCGCTGCTGATTTGACTGCGGTCTTGCCGGAAGTGGATGCGGACTTCTTTGTCGCCAACGGGCGTTCCTCCCAGCTGATATGCCCACCCGGGTCAGGTGGGTGTCCGTTTCAGGACGTGTCAGGTGCAAAAAAAGAGGCCCGATGTCTCACGCACATGGACCCGGGGCCAGCATCATATTCTAGCAGGTTTTACGATGCGTCACTTGTCCGGGCCGAATACCCGTATTACCCGCAGTTAGATCAGCTGCTCAGGCTCTCCCTGCGGTCTACGTCCACGGGGTAATCTAGCTTTACTTGAACGTAAACTTGGCACCCGCAATTATTGGACAATCTTATCGGCTGGATTAGGCAATTTGCGGACGTAAATTAAGAACACTTCGCAAACATCTAATGCCTTCATCATCGACTAGAGACATAATTCTGGAGATCATCCAGAGCCGGGAATCTGAAACGGTGAGCGGCCTCGCGCAAGAATTTGGCCTCACGCCTGCCACAGTTCGGCGGCACCTTGACATCCTCCAACGAGATGGGCTGGTCGCGTTCACGGAAATACGGCACGGTACGGGCCGGCTGGAGTTCTCGTTCTCGTTGATTGAGCGCGGCCATGAGACTCTTCCCGAACACTATAGCGAGATGCTTGGGAAGCTCATATCAAAGCTGGTTTCATACAAGGCAGGCTCCCTTAAGGAGAAATCTGGCGATCAGATCCTCAACGAAATGTTGCGTGAAATGGCACAGGAATCAGTCGATCTTCATGGCGACGCCAACAACGGCGTCCCCAGACTTATGGAGATCCTGCGCGATCAGGACTTCAGTCCTCAGGTGAGGGAAAACAAGGGCAAGGTAGAGCTCAGTTTGATGAGTTGCCCGTTCCGATCCGTGGCGATAAATAATCCATCTTTATGCGCGTACGATATCGCCGTTATCGAGGCCGTTTCCGCCTGTCCGGTTGAACGAATTGCCTGTCTCTCCAATGGTGATTCTGTTTGCAAATACCTGATCGGTATCCGGACCTCGGATGGAGTCTCCGCGATCTAGATGATCGGCGTCACACCATCAAGGTGCGCTGTCTGATTGAAGCTCATCAGCGTGGCCGGGCCGTTGCCTGCGCCCACAACACTTACGCCACAGTTTGAGAAGTGAAATCGCCCCAGCGCGCTTTCTGGCAAGTCCAGCAGGACGACCATCAGGCATTTGAGCGAGCCTCCGTGCGCGACGATAGCGACGTCACCTTCCGCATCAAGTACAGCCGTTTCATCCAGGAAACGCCGGGCTCTTGCGATGACATCGCTCATTGATTCACCGCCCGGGGGGCAGAACTCGGGATCGCCGGAAGACAATCGGTCTGCTCCCCTCTGATCTTCCTGGCGAATATCCTCCCATCGCTTCCCTTCCCAGTCACCGAAGCTGATCTCACGGATTGTCTTGCTCAACTGGATCTCCGCTCCGAGTCCTTGAGCCGTTCGCGCGCACCTCGCAAGATCGCTCGACCACGTGGTCTGAACGTCAAAATGATCCCGGACATACCTGCCCACCAGATCCGCCTGCGCCAGCCCTCGCTCGTTCAGCGGTTGATCAATTTGCCCCTGTGCGCGCCCAAGGGCGTTCCAATCTGTCTCGCCATGCCGAACCAGGATCAATCTCACCATTAATTAATTCGGGCACCGAACCTGGTCCGGCACCTTACTCACACCCTTCTTTATCTGTTCCAACTTGCGTCGTAATTTAATCCAAACGGAGGATGCCGAGAGAAAATCCTAAGATACAATCAGACGTCTTGGCCGAACATATTGCCCGAACATCATTCGATGAATGATAGGGCGTCATAGCGGGGTGGTCATCCGCGTATGAACCGGGTCACTTGACCCGGGAACGATACGTTCAGATGGGCCTCCACAGGGGATTCCTACTTGGTAAACGGCAGCACCATCATTGAGGCGCGGAACGTTTTCAAAACCTATCGTTCTCGAAGCGTTGTCGTCGAGGCGTTAAAGGGTGTCAGCCTATCAGTAGCCAGCGGAGAAATGGTCGCAATCATGGGACCAAGTGGTTCCGGCAAGACCACTCTCCTGAACTGCATTTCCGGTCTGGATGTGGTCGATAGCGGCGAAATCACAATCGATAACCAGCCGCTGCGAGGAATGTCCGACGACGCCCTAAGCGAGTACCGGGCCAAATCGATGGGCTTCGTCTTTCAAGCGTTCAATCTGCTTCCCGTGTTGTCCGCTCGTGAGAACGTGGAACTTCCGCTCGTGCTTGCGGGAGTGAAGGCGGGGATGGCGCGTGATCGTGCGATGTGGAAGCTTGAGCAGGTAGGGTTGGCTGACTGGGCTGACCACAACCCGAACGAGTTGTCCGGCGGCCAGATCCAGCGAGTGGCGATCGCTCGGGCACTTGCAAACGACCCGGCGATCGTCTGGGCGGATGAGCCCACGGGGAACCTGGATTCCGAGAACACTGTCCAGATCATGGACCTGTTGTGTGAGTTGAATGAAGCTCACGGCCAGACCTTCGTGCTCGTGACACACACGCAGGAGGTCGGGAGCAGGACGCATCGCATAGTCAACATGCGCGACGGCCTGATCGAAGACACGCCAGCCTCTGCGCCCGCCGGCACTCCGGCAACCTCAGGGAGTTAGAGAGCCGTTGGAAACACTCTTTGGCCTGCCAATGGTGACGCTCGCCGCATCTCTCGCGGGCATTCTCGGATTCGTAACCCTCGTGATTTTCGGCATGGCGATGCGCAACCGAATCCTGTTGAAGCTCGCCCTCCGGAATATCCCGAGGCGTCCCGCTCAAACGATGTTGATCGTGATCGGATTGATGCTGTCCACGACCATCATCTCTGCGTCGCTCGCCATCGGCGACACCGTCACCGGCTCAATACGCTCCGTGGTCCTGGACGCACTCGGTCACACCGACATCCGCCTGCGGACGCCCATCGCCGGAGGAGACGCTGAGAGCGCTATCTTTGCTGACGACCCGGATGGGACGGCTTTTTTTGTGGACCGGTACCTGGACCCTGAGACGTTGTCCCTGGTGATGCAGGTCGTTGACGCCGACGACCGCATCGATGGTGTTATGCCGCAGATCCGAGAGGTTTTGCCTGTCCTTGACACCGCTACCCAGTTGACCGAGTCCCGAATGACGGTCGTCGGGTTTGATACGGCGCGTCAGGACGGGTTTGGCGATATCCGGACGGTCGACGGGGAATTGTTCGCGCTCGACCAACTTCGCGACGATGAAGCCCTGATCAACGAGGCCGCCGCCAGGGAACTGGATGCGGCTGCGGGCCACGGGATAGTGATCGTGTCCCCGAGCGGACGCCACGCTTTCACCGTACGCGACATCGTGCGCGACAGCGGTCTAGCCGCGAACGACCACCGGACGATCATCTCATTGACGGCCATGCAACGAATCATGGAGCGCGCAGGCCAGGTCAATCGAATCGATCTGTCAGCAAACGGCGGTATAACCGATGGCGTGGACACCGCAGAAAACGTGGCAGACACGCTGCGCATTCAGTTCACATACCCGGCCGTGGCACAACAGCTTTTCGACGTGTTGCGCGCTCCGGACGTCATCGAGATCCTCACCGCATACGCTGACGACGGCGGCAACGGCCTGCTGACCTCCGGGGCCGAAGAAGATCTACGTGACTTGATAGGTGAGTTGACGCCCGGCGACACGGCCACGTCACGGGGGGCTTCCCGGGTCGGCGCGCTGATGCTCCCCTTGATGGACGGTGACGCCTCCGGCCATCTACCTGCGGCGATCGGCGACAAGTTCGCCACCGCGGCGGCTTCTTCGACGGGCGCCGGTGCGGATTCTGGACCGGCGGCTCCAGAAGAGATCCTGGGCGCTCTTGCGGGATCACCGAACGGCCTCGCAACGGCTGGAGCCCTCATAGATGCGCTGATTGAACTCGACGCCGGCGACGATATCAGGGCTTACATCGAGGCCAATAGCGCCGATATTCCCGCCGTCACATCCGCCCTGCTCACCGCCGCTGCGGATGCGCTTTCGCCTGAGGGGTCGTTCACCCCGTCGGCGGATGTTCTTGTAACGGACGTGTTCCGATCCAAAGCCGCGGACCCCGCTCTGGGGGCTCACATTCTCGCGGCGCTTGCGGGTGGCTCGGGCGACATTCCCGGGCGGAGCGACCTCACCGTGGCCGTAACGTCTCTCTTCTCCGGGCTTCAGGTTCTGGCCGTGGATGAGTTGAAGAAGGACAGCCTGGCGCTTGCGGAGTTCGTCGGAAATATCTTCCTCACCTTCTTCACCATCTTCGGATCGTTCTCGATCATCGTCGGGCTGCTTCTGATCTTCCTCGTCTTTGTGATTCTGGCCTCGGCGCGATCGACTGAGATGGGGATAGCGCGCGCCGTGGGTATAAAGCGACGGCACCTGGTACAGATGTTCACGTACGAGGGGTTTGCCTACGCCTTCGGCGCAGCACTTATCGGGACGATTCTCGGAATCCTCGCCAGCCTTGTGCTGGTGCGGTTGCTTTCCGGGGCCATCGGCGACGAAGAAGACTCCGCATTCGCATTCAAATACAGCTTCACGCTGACTTCCGTGGTGACGGCGTTCTCCGCCGGTATGCTGCTCACGTTGGCGACGGTGGCGATCTCTGCCTACCGCGTCAGCCGGCTCAACATCGTGGTCGCAATCCGAGGCCTCCCGGAAGAGTTCGTTCCCTCCGACACGCCGCAGCTCACAATCCGGCTGCTGCACGTTGGACAGGCGCTGCTTGGCCCCCTTTACCATCTCTATCGCCTCGTAACCGCACCTCGACTCCGTGAAGGCGCGATTCTTCCGCTGAAACTGCTCGGTTTAGATCTCCTGATCCTTCCGTGGGTCATCCTCTTCGTGATCGCCGTTTTCAAGGTTTTCCAGCCATATCTCGCCATCGGCTGGCCTCTGATAGTCATCGGCGTCGTTCTTGCGGCGCTTGGTCTCTGGACCGATCTCGCGGCGTTCTGGACGCTCGGCGTGAGCCTGGTGCTGGTCGGAATCGGTCTGTTTATCAGACGGATGCTCAGGAGCGGCGGTGTCCGCGAGTCCGCAGCGGATCGGGCATCTTACACCTTCATCGGCGCGACGGTCCTCGTGTTCTGGGCGCTGCCGTTCGACACGCTCAACTGGCTCACCGGGGACCTGAACGGCAGCATCGAGATGTTCATCCTGTCCGGGACCTGGATGGTCTCTTCCGCCGTGTGGCTCGTGATGTACAACGCTGATCTGCTCACGCGCGGACTCCTGGCGCTCTTTGGCGGTTCGCCGCAGATAAAGGCGATCCTCAAACCGGCGTTCGCCTACCCGATGACGGCCAAGTTCCGGACCGGATTGACCGTGGCCATGTTCTCGCTGGTGATCTTCACGATGATGGTGTTCGCTATCCTGAACGCCATCGGAAGCGATCTTGATGAGACCCCTGACCGGGTGACGGGCGGTTTCGATATTCGGGCCGAGACGAGCATCGATCTTCCCGTCGGCGACATTGAGACGGCCATCCAGGCCGCGCCCAATCTGAACGCCGCCGATTTCGACGTGATCGCCGCACACACGGACATACCGGCCGAGGCCCGCCAGTCAGGCGCGGTGGAGCAGCGGTTCCTCGGGCTGACCGTTCGTGGCGCCGAGCCGAAATATCTGCAAGAAACGCTGCTCGATATCACCCATTTCGACCCGGAGTACCTGCCCGCCGGTACACTGATCGACGATCCGATTGCGGTATCACGTGCGGTCTGGGATGCGCTTGATGAGGATCCGACTCTGGCGGTGGTGAGCGGCGACATTCTGGAGGCGAGCGATGGCCGCTTCGGGTTCGGAGGAGCGCAGTTCTCTGTGGAAGGTTGGGCGCAAAATGAGGACGGCGTGGTGCAGGCCTTCGATGTGCAGTTGCGTCAGGGTCGCGGGCGTGGAACGGTATCTACACGGACCGTCATCGGCGCATTGGACCTGTTTGCCGAGGCCTTCGAGTCCGATTCCGGCTCGGTCGCAAATCTGATCACTCGTGACGATATCTTCAACGACATATCCGGGGCGTCCCTGCCGTTCACGACCTTCAGGATTCGGCTCGCCGAGGGCGTCGATTCCGGACGGGTGGCGGCGGCAATGGAGACGGCATTCCTGGACAACAGCATGGAAGCCATCGACACGCTGGATGAGATCAAGCTCGGCATCTCCCAGAACAACGCCTTCAGCCGGCTGTTCCAGGGCTTCATGGGGCTTGGGCTGGTGGTCGGCGCGGCGTCGCTCGGCGTCGTGTCCTTCCGGGCTGTGGTGGAGCGCAGGCATGCGATCGGAATGATGCGGGCCATCGGCTACAAGAGCCGGATGATCCAGATTCAGTTCCTGCTTGAATCGGTCTTCGTGACGGTCCTTGGTTCTGCGCTCGGGGTCGGGCTCGGGGCGTTGATCAGCTGGAACATCATTAACGACTTTGGGGACAGCGTGGACGGGATATCGTTCGACATACCGTGGTTGACGGTGTTGATGATAGTCGTGATCGCGCTTGCGGCGTCGCTGGTGGCGACCTACATTCCGGCCCGTCAGGCGGCGCGGATCACGCCGTCAGAGGCGCTCAGGTACGAGTAGCCCTGGTATTACTCGGCTTTAGAGTCCGCCTGGGCGGATGTCCGGCCTGACGACGCCGGTGGTTCCGAGCATTCGGCGCGCCTGTGCAAGGCTGTCCGGCGTGTCGATATCGAACAGGCTGCGGCCGTCTGGATCGAACGACGCCAGTTCGGCGTCTTTCATCAGGTGCACCCGCGGATCGCCCGTCTCGATCGCAGAGTTGACGAGGTCGTATATAGATCTCCGTCCGGCGTCCAGTGCTGATGAAACCGTCGGCAACCATGCTTTTGTGGAATAAACAGCGTGCAGCGGCTCGAGTCGGCCATCCTTTGAAGGGACCACGGTATCGAATTGGCCTTTGTTGGCGACATCGGCCATCCCGACGATCAGGTCCGGCGATAGGAACGGGTGATCAGCCGCGACGAGAAACGCCCGGGGAGTGCTCGTCGCCTTCAGTCCGGTTTCAATCCCGGCAAGTGGCCCGGCGTCGCGCAAGCGATCGGCGACAACGTGCATACCGAGCGCTAGTCCGGTGTCCGGCGTGGCGTCGTCCTGATCCGCTGCGACCACTAGCACGATCTCATCGCAAACCCGGTCGAGTGCCTCTTTAATTCGAGCCAGTATCAGCTTGCCCCCCAGAACGACGAGCGGCTTGGGGCGACCCATCCTGGAAGACGATCCTCCGGCCAGTACGACGCCGGTCAAGGCCCGATCGGGCCGTTTGTCTGGGCCTTGCCGCTGCGGACGGGTTGCCACGCTACTCCTCGTCGTTCTCAGGCTGATCAGTCTTTTTGGAGTCCGGCATCAGGCCGCTCAAGTCGGGCCTCGGGGGCAGCCGGGTCGACGGGTGGAAGTTGGTCCACGCGAACCAGAACGACAGCCCGGCCACTACAGGTTCAAGCTGCTCGCCTTTGAGCTCGCCCTCGACGCACGTACCGTTCGTGGCGTGCCATAGGCTTTCGGTCTCGATGTCGTAGATCATCATCGGCTCGTACTCAAGTTCCTCCTCATCCTCCCAATCATCGTCGTCGTAGGCCAACTCATTATCGAGTTCGGTTTCATCGTCGATGTCGTCAATCTCGTCCCCGAGTTCTCCCGCGGACTCGCCTTCTTCGTCGTCATCGTCCTCTTCCCACTCCTCTGTTTCAAAGGTCAACGTCCGGCCGCTTGAGGTCTGTGCGCGGAACACCACCACGGAAGCACTGCCCTGTTCGTACGCCACAACGAGGGGCGTCCCACCGACGGTCTCGTTCACGACCGCCTCAATCTGGAGCCATGACATCGGGAACGCACAGGCATCGCCCTCAATATCCACGCCTGCGACGATCTCCTTTGCGGGCCACCGTGCATCACGATGCGGGGCACGATGCATGCCGGCGCGGCTGCCGGCGTAGTAGTTGTCAAACAGGTCTTGCGTTGGGGCGACGCGATCACTGATCACATCGGATTCCGGATAAGCGCCCAACCAGGCCCCGAGCGTTGTGTTGAGCGATGGGATCTCGGGCAACCGGGTTCCAACGTCGGGACCCTCCAGCGGAGCGCCCTGGTACTGGATCCAGCGCACCCCGGACCTGGCGTCGTACATGACGGGCGAGTTGATTAAGACGCGGCCCGTGAACCCGAACTGCGGCACGAAATGCATCTCGGAATCGGACGAAATCAAAAACACACGTGCGGTGTAGCAAAACGGAGACCATGTGACGGCCAGCGGGGTATCGCCAACGAGGTCGTGGATCACCTCTCTGTAGCTGAGAACAGCGAGTGGGTAGGCCCGCACCTGGCCTTCGTGGACGATGCCGATCACGCGTGTCAGGGGCGTGTAGTACTCAAGCGCTTCGTCGCCGGTCATCGTCTCGGGGTTATGCAGGGGCTGGACGCGATCGGTCTTCAGAACCGGCCGGATCTTCTGGCGGACCTCCACCCTTTCTCCATCGCGGTCTACGAAAATGGACAGGCGGTCGGCGTAGAAACCTCTTCGCGCCAGAATCAAGGTCACAACCAGCGCAATGTACGTCGACATGCCGGCGCCGCCGAGTGTCACGTTCTCAAAGCCGCCGGAGATCAGGGTCAGAAGCGCCATCGCAATGAAGATGCCGCCGATTATCGCCCGTCTACGCGGGTCGAGGTTACGGTCCCAGTACTGGCGCACCGTACCAAGTCGCGAGCCGGTCGTTTCACCTTGGGCCAACGGAACCTCCGGACTGTAATTGATGGCCGACCGTGATTCGACATAATCGTCGTGTCAGGGTCGGCGTAAGTACGAGTGGCGAGTTTAGCAAACGCGGCTTCTAGAAGGACCCTGAATCCACCCGGATGTGTAGAGCCAGATCGCGGAACGTCGCTTGCTATACTTCCGCTCTTCGCAAATTCAAGAGCATTCCCGGCCGTCACTTAGATATCTGAACGGGTAACAGACCTGTTCGCTCCCTCTCACTGGTACGGCCGGAGACCGATTTCCGGCTCATCGCCTGATTTGTTTAAGGTCGATTCTCGGTCTTTCCAGTTCGGTCCAGATCACGACAATAAGTATTGGAGTAAATGTGAGCGAACCCACCGCACAGGTCTCGGACGAACTGTTATCACAGATTACAGAGATGTCCAACGCGACGGTCCTGAGCGCGCTCCGGCAGCGTGGCTATCACAAGGTGTACATGGACGGCGTGAAACCACTTGCAACAGGCCGCCGACTGTGCGCCCGTGCGATTACGTTGCGCAGCCTTCCGGTGAGACCGGACCTCGCTGAACGGATCGCCACTGGTGAACACGGCGACGGGTTCAACAACACGCCCCGCTGGCAGGCGGTGGACAGTGTCGGCCCCGGATATGCACTTGTCATCGACGCCATGCGCCTCTCGAACGTATCGACGGGCGGCGATGTCGTCTTCTCACGGATCCTGACCCGCAAAGGCGCTGGAATCGTGACGGATGGGGCCATTCGGGATGGCGCAGCGGTGGCCGAGTACGGCTTCCCGGTTTACGCCGGCGGATCGACCTCGATCGTCGGCGAGGATCACATCCTGCCCTACTCGGTGAACGAGCCGATCCAGTGCGGCGGCGTCCTCGTGTGGCCGGGCGATATCGTGATGGGCGACGACGACGGTGTAGTGGTGCTTCCGTCGCAGCTGGCGGAGGAGATTCTGCCGTGGGCGATCGAGCACGACGAGATGGAGCAGGCTGTGCTGGAGCACTCGATACGCACCGGCGAGTCTCCGGCTCCGTACTACCCGTTCAACGATGAGACAAAGAAGTTGTGGGAGAAGTGGAAGGCGGATCGAGCGTAATGCCAGAGGATACGGGCCGCAGGATCACGATCCGGGCGGGCGATGTGACGATCGATGGTGAGCTTAATGATTCGCCAACGGCGGATCTTGTGTGGGAGGCGCTGACGATCAAGGCGGCCGCCAACACGTGGGGCGATGAGATTTATTTCGCAATCCATGTGTCGGCGGAAGAGGACGACACGGCGCAGGAGACGGTCGAGCTCGGCGCTATAGCGTTCTGGCCGCCGGGTAGTGCGCTGTGCCTGTTCTTCGGCCCGACGCCGATGTCGCAGGGCGACGAGATCAGGCCCGCGAGCGCTGTGAATGTGCTTGGCATGCTCGAGAGCGACCCGACGGTGCTGCGGGCGGTACAGCCGGGGACGGTTGTCGAGGTTTCGAGGGCCTGAGATGGCCTTTACCGATGAGTTGAGGGAGCGGTTCGACGTCGAGTGGCGGGCGACGCATCACGATCACCCGTTCGTGAAAGGGCATCGGCGACGGCACGCTGTCGCTGGATCGGTTCCGCTTTTTCATGCAGCAGGATTATCTGTTCCTGATCGACTATTCACGCGCCATCGCCATCGCATGTGCGAAGTCGCCCGACCTGGATTCGATGGGGCACTGGGTGAAGTTGCTGGACAAGACGTTGAACTCGGAAATGGCGCTGCATCGCTCGTTTTGCGTCGATTTCGGGATTACAGAGGAGGAGCTCGCGGCGACGCAGCCCTCACCGGCGACAATCAGTTACACGAAGCATCTGGTGGATACGGCGTATTCGGAGGGGATCGCCGGAATCGCAGCGGCGATGCTTCCGTGTCAGTGGGGTTATGACGATGCCGCCCAACACCTGGCGGCGAATCTGACGGCTCAAGAGGGGGTCGCTGCACGCTCGATGGGTGGCCGGGTACAACTCGCCGGAGTATCGGGAGATTACGGCGTGGCTGCGCGGTTTCACGGACGAGCTTGCCGAGGGTGCGTCAGAGGAGCTGCGGGAGCGAATGGCGGCGCTGTTCAAGGAGAGTCTGCACCAAGAGTACCTGTTCTGGGACGCCCCGATGGGGCGTTAATCGACAGGACTGTGTACTCACATCAAGACTTTTTGTGGCCTGCGTATGTTGGGACGTATGGCAATACGCCCGATCTTCTTCAACGAAATCCCGTGCTTGGGCTCTCGAAGTATGAAATAGCGACATCCTGCCCCTTCTCTCTCAGGCAGAGGGAGAACAGGTCGAGAATCCCGCGCCCTTCATCTGCCCGATCACGACCATCTGTCATCCTGAGCCCGAAGGCGACGAGCCTGTCCTGAACTCGATTCAGGAATCTCCCGGCTCGCACTCCACCAGGTCAAATACCGGCGACGGCCGTGATCTGTCCTCGCTAATCCCACCGATACGGCATAATGCGGGCAATCGGCGGTCCGTCCCAAAACGCGATACCGATAATGTCCAGCCTGTGGCTGGTGCGGGCAATCGACGGTGCTCCTAAAAAGCGAATCCCAAATAATGTCCAGCCACTGGCTGGCAGGTAGGTGGGAATATGATCCGGGCATACCTCTTGATCGAAGCATCGGCGGGCGCCGGCAACAGCGTGCTTGAAGCCGTGCGAGCGATGCCGGAAACGGTGCAGGCCGATCGCGTTACGGGTCCGTACGACGTGATCGTCATCATCGAGACCGAGTCCCTGGATGCCATAAGCTCCGTCCTGCACGACCGAATTCATCCGATCAACGGTATTACGCGGACGATGAGCTGCCTGAGGTTTGAGACGTAGTCGGGTTGGACGGGTTATTCGTTCAGGCGATCGAGGTTTTGGCTTTTGAACGCCCTGCGGGTACGAGCCCTTCGTGTAAGCGCCCCATCGGTAGGAGCCCTGCGGGTCAAGGCTCGGTGGGTCCGAGCCGCCCAGGTAAAGGCTCCAAAAGCGCTTGCAGTGCGGGTCCGCGTTCTACTGATACACACTCTTTCGATAAGCCCCGTGTGAGTGGCGACTGATGGAACGATTGCTGTTTCTGTTTGCTGCGGGCGGCCTCGGGACGATTGGCCGATACGCCATCGCCACCTGGGTGCAGCGAACCGCGAGCACCGACTTCCCGTGGGGCATCCTTGCGGCAAACTCGATCGGCTCCTTCGCCTTCGGACTGCTCTACTCGCTGGCCGAGGAGCACGACCTGCTCACGGGCGAACTACGGATAGCCGTCCTGGTCGGCTTCCTCGGCGCATTCACCACCTTCTCAACCTTCGCCTTCGACACATCCCAGCTAATCCGAGACGACCGCTACATCTGGGCCGCCAGCAACATGGTCCTAAACAACGCAATCGGCCTATCGCTAGTTTTCCTCGGCATCTGGATAGGGCGGTTACAGGCTAGTTAGGGGATCGGATCTCTGGAAATTGGGCGTTACCCGGATGCTGAGTCTCTGGGTGTCGTAACTCGCCACTGGACACATTTAGCGTCCAGACCACCACTCCGAAGAACGTCAGAGAATGGTGCGTAGATTTTCGGGAACCCTGCGCTTCTTAAAACGGTGTATTCATTAGCTGGATTTCGGTTCAAGTCGATACCACCCCACGATCAACTGTCGTCGGGCAGGCTACCTTGTCGATGTCCAGCGTTCGTCTACAGATGAATCAGATGAACGAATCAGAAGCTTTGAGCGCACAAGCAAGGCGGCGGCGGAGTTGGTGGGCGGCCAGAAGTTGTTTGATGAGTCGGCGATGATCAGTCAATTGGCTGAATATGGTTGGAACGAGGACTTGCGAAGTCTCAAACCCCACCAAATACTGACTCAAGGTATTCGTCGCAGATTCGACATCAATCGGATCAGATAGAGATATGGGCCCAGGTGGGCCTTTACAATCTGATTTACCGGCATTATGCGGGACATTCTCGGGATATACGGCAAAGTTGATGCGCTAACTCCGACTTGCCAAATTCTCCCTGCGGCCGGCCACACTTCGTGACCTGGCCTCAGACACCGGATGAAGTGTCGTTCTGGTTAACCATCAGTGCGTCGAGATCTTTCGCTCTGCTATGTAGTCGAAGTTGATGTCTTCTCCTAGTCCGGGGAGGGTTGGCATTTGGATGTAGCCGTCTTCGTCCATCGGGTCGATGATGCTGTTCAGGTGTGCTGGGACTTCGTCGTAGTCGACGAATGGGTGTAGCAGGCCTCGCTCGTACCAGGTGGTGTTGGAAATCGCTCCAATAACCGCCAAATTGCCTGCCCCGCCGCCGTGAATCTCGCAATCCATGTTGAACGACTCGGCGAGGTGGGCGGACTTCATGGCCGGTCCGATCCCGCCTACGTCGGCGACCCCCACACGAGTGATGTCGCATGCCTTGCCGGTGATCCACTCCGCCCGGGTGTGGAACTTGCCGTAAGCGTACTCAGGGCCAATGATCGGAATCTCAAGCTGCTCGGCGAGCCAGCGGTAAGACTCGGTCGAGTGCTCGTCCATCGGCTCCTCGTACCAGTAGTAGTCGAGCGCCTGGATCCCCCTGCCGAGTTCGAGCGCATCCATCCTGGAGTACCAGTGGTTCGCATCGAGCATCAGAGGAAATTCGGGGCCCACGGCTTCCCGAACGGCCGCGCAGGCCTTGATGTCCATCTTCACGCTTGGCGCCCAGGCGACCGGCGGCATCCACGTGTGGAGCTTGATCGCCTTGTAACCGCGCTCGACCATCCACTCGGCGTAGCTGGCGTAGTCCTCAGGAGTGGCGAGGCCGCCGTCCATCTCGTCGCCGCACATCGTGGACCCGTACGCAAGAACCTTGTCCCGGTAGCCGCCGAGCATCTTCCAGACGGGGGTGTTCAGCGCACGGCCGGCAAGATCCCAGAGGGCCGTTTCGGCGACCGACAGGGTGCGATCCGTGAGGTTGTTTGCACTGCCGCGCTGCCATTTGGCGAGGTTGATCCAGAGCTTCTCCCGGTTCATCGGGTCTTCGCCCATGAAGACTTTCTTGACGTAGTTGTCGATCAGGTGGGGGCGAAGGTTCTCGGGCGAGCCGAACGCATAGCCGGAATCGCCGTCGTCGGTCGTGATGGTGAGCATCGCCTGTTCTGAATCGTGCTCGGCGCCTGGATGGGTGTGTCCGTCGGTGTCGCTGACCGTTTTCGATGGGGTGTTGAACACCGTGACTGAGATTTGCTGGATCTTCATGCCTGGCTACTCTCTCCAAATGGGTTGATCGCCGACGCAGGCGAGGGCTGTGCGATACGACGGTGACGGTCGCTCTTTGCGGCATTCTAAGACCGCCCCCGGTTAGGGGGTCTATCGGCGTTCCGCCGGTTGGCGTTTGCGGCCTATGATCAATCGACTCTCGACGCCGATGAGTTCACCTCCAAGTATTGATGGACGGCTCCACTGACGGACTGAAACTGCAAGGTACCTTGAAACGACGGCTCGGCCGAGACCATGAATGCCAGGGAAGGTTGATCGTGGAACATACCCGCTATCTGATGGCCGCGAGTTCTCGAACGTTTTTACTCGGTCTCGATCGGTCAACGATGGTGTTTGATAAGCGATCCACCCCTATGGAAAGGGAAAACATGCACACGTTTTCCTTTGGTGCGGACGAGGTGGAGCACTTGCTGAACGGGACCGTGCCAGATCCAGTTCCCAGTTACTGGGAGTATCGGCGAAACAATCTCGTGGAGAAGGTCGTTGACCGGGCACAGTACGGGGGTGAGGGCATTGTTGTTGAGTTCAGAGCGGGAGAACTCGAAGTGCCCGGATTCACATACGTGTACTCGGACGCCTCTCCCCTTATGTTTGGCTTCACGCCGGGAGTGGCCCATGTCTCTGCGGTCTACCGAATGACGCAGGCTGACCCGATCACAATCGCATCCGTTGATGTCGAGAGTCTCGCACGTTAGGTACGACCGATACGACCGCTCTATCGGATGTCGGCGCACGCGTTCATCGATTTCGGCCGCTTAATAGTTGGACCGTTCGGGCAAAGTGACTCGACTCGCAATTCGATAGGCGAGGAATCTGGCTCCGGAGGCAGGAATCGAACCTGCGACCAATCGGTTAACAGCCGACCGCTCTACCGCTGAGCTACTCCGGAATGTGTTCGTACTGATAAATCTTAGCATCGGATAATTACGGCCGCCATTGTGATTCGGCCGGATATACACGGCTCCGGCCCATATCGCGCCCGTTGACGCCGAGTTGCGTCGTGGTAGCCTCAATCCACGATGGCAGATACTAAGAAACCGACCGGACGGACAGGAAACTCCTCTTCTGGAACCGCCAAAGGCAAGACCGGCGCGGTGGAAACGCGTCTGACGCAGGCCGCCGAAAACTACTTGCTCTCGATCTACATGGTCCAGGAGCAGGGACTGACGGTCACGAACGCCCACCTTGTCGATCAGTTAAAGCGCACGCCCGAGTCCGAGGGACTCGGCACGTCTGCGCCGTCGATCGCCGGAATGCTGCGACGCATGGAAAAAGAGGGTCTGATCATTCATGGCCCGAGTCGAGAGATCGAGCTCACCAAAGAAGGCACCCGGCTGGCCGAACAGATGGTGAGAAGACATCGGCTCGCCGAGCGAATGATCGTCGACATGCTTGGGCTGGACCTGGTGAACGCGCATGTGGAGGCACACCGCCTTGAGCACGCTATATCCGACGAGCTGGAAGAGCGAATCCGGGTGACGCTGAAGAACCCGACGACCTGCCCATTCGGCCACCCGATTCCGGGCAGCGGTTACAGTCCATGCCCGGCAAGCACGACGATCGACGAGGCACCGGTCGGCCAGCCTCTGCGGTTGGATCGGATTCCGGAGGAAGACCCGGAACTGCTGGAGTACCTGGTGAGTAACGGGTTGGTGCCGGGCGTCGAGATAGAGATTCTGGAGTACGCGCCGTACCGGGGAGTCGTGACACTCAAGACGGCCGACGCTTCACCGGTTCTTGGAGCCGACGTGGTGTCTCGCATATGGGTGTGCCCGATGAATTGCGGGCTGGACTGCGCAACGAGGCTGTCCCCAGCCGAGTAGCGGTGGTCGATGAATAGCGCGCTGACGCTCTGTCCTTCTGCCGAAGGAACCCCCTCATCCCAGCCTTCTCCCGACTGGGAGAAGAGGTATGGGACCGCACAATGCTGTTTCTGGATTCCCACCCGCGTGGAAGTGACGGAGCGGGCATACCCGTCGTAAAATTGGATGTCTGCGGCGTCACCTATCTGCGTTGACAGATTATTAAACGACCCACAATCGGATTTTCTATGAACAGGCGAAACGGGCGCGTCAACTTCACGTTGCAGCGCGAACTTGGAGTGTTGATCGACGAATCGATCTCCGATCCCAGGCTCGCGCCGATGACTTCTGTCACGCGCGTTGAGTGCACGGCGGACTATTCGATAGCGCACGTCTACATAAGCAGTCTTGGAGATCCCGAGGTTCGGCAGGGGAGCCTTGAGGCATTGGAATCGGCCTCAGGATTTCTTCGGCGAGAGATCGACAAGCGGATCCAGATACGTCACGTCCCACGCCTTGTCTTCCACCTGGACAACACGCTTATCGAAGGCGCCAACATGCTCAAAATGATGGACGAGGTGGCGCAAAAGGACCGCAAGCTCCCGAAGAACAAATTCGAGCCCGAGGGACCCCCGGAAGGGGCCAAATCTGGGGAGTAATGGTGGGACACTCGAACACTGATCAGGTCGAGACCGATGCCTCACGAAAAGGCGTCACGCCGAAAAAGGTGCGGCCACCCCAGATAAATGGCGGCTTCCTGAATATAAATAAGCCGGCCGGAATGACGTCGATGGACGTGATCCGGATCGTCCGCCGGTTGACGGGACAGCGAAAAGTCGGACACGGCGGCACCCTGGATCCAGACGCTACCGGCGTGCTGCCGATCTGCATCGGACGCGCAACCCGATTTATCGACCGATTCGTCCAGGGCCGCAAGGTGTATGAAGCCACGGCCACGTTCGGGTCATCAACCGATACTTACGACGCGTCCGGCCGAGTTACCGCTGAGTCAGACGCCAGCACGATCACCCGGGAATCCATTGAGGCCGCCCTGACCGGGTTCATGGGAGAGATCAGCCAGATACCGCCCATGTACAGCGCCATCAAGGTGAAGGGCGTACGGCTGTACAAGCTGGCGAGGGAAGGCAAAGAAATAGAGCGTGAGCCACGTGATGTGGTGGTCTACGGACTCGACATCACATCGTGGGAGTCACCCACCCTTGGGTTGAGGATTGAATGCGGCAGCGGGTTTTACGCACGATCCGTCATCCACGATCTCGGCCAGGCTCTGGACAATACTGCGCACCTTGCGAAGTTAATTCGATCTCAGGTCGGCCGGTTCACGTTGGACGAAGCGGTGACCCTTGAAGAGCTGGAACAGGCGACCGAAGTCGGCGACTGGGAACAGATGTTGCACCCGATCGACGCTGCGCTACTTGACCTTCCTGCTGTTGTCGTCGACCCGTTGCAGGAAGAGGCCATTGGTTTCGGAAAATCGATCCAGATCGGCGTCGGCACAATTACGAGCGCCGAGTCACGGGTGAGGGCGTACAACCGCAATGGAGAACTTATCGCCCTGATGAGTTACGACCCCGTACTCGGCCAGTTGAATCCCGTTCGGGTTCTGATGTCCTCTTAGATCAACCTCGCTAAACTCCAACAACACCCCTTTTCGCCGTAATCTGGCCTCGTTCACATGTGACGCCTTGGTTGGGGCATCCTTAAGATCACGATCATGGATTTTCCTTTGCCGCTACTAAACGCGGCAGAATACATACAGGTTGAGGAAGTAGCACACCTCGTCCTTCTCCTCGCGTTCATCGTTCTCGCAGCCAAACTGGCGGGAGAGATCGTTCAACGCTTCGCGTCACTCCCCTCAGTCCTCGGAGAGCTGGGCGCTGGCATCTTGATCGGGCCGTTTGCGTTGGGCGGCATCGAGATCGGATCGTTCGGGCCGTTGTTCGAGCTTCCGGCGGCGATTAACGCGGTCGGCGAATCGATCAGTGTGGTCACACCTGTTTCACCAGAGCTGTTCTTTGTCGCCCAGATCGCTGCGATCGTCCTGCTGTTTCAAGCCGGCCTAGAAACCAACAGGGAGCAGTTCTTCCGGTGGGTTCGGCCGGCAACCGCGGTTGCGGCGGGCGGTGTGATTGTTCCTTTTGCATTTGGATTCGTGGCCACGATCGCCCTGGGGTTTGCCAGCCTGGACAGCACACAGGAGATGATCCCGGCGCTGTTCGTCGGCGCAATCATGACCGCTACATCCGTCGGTATTACGGCGCGCGTATTGTCGGATATACGACGCCTCGACACTCCGGAGGGCACGACGGTGCTAGCCGGAGCCGTAGTGGACGATGTGCTGGGCATCCTGATCCTGGCGGTCGTCATCGGTATCGCCGATACCGGTGAAGTGTCGATCACCGATATCTCGATTATCGCAACGAAGGCGATCGGGTTCTGGCTGGGACTGCTCATCATCGGGAGCCTTCTCGCAAACCGAATCTCTAGCGCATTCCTCTGGTTCCGCAGCCCGGGTGTACTGGTTGGGCTGGCGCTGTTTCTGGCTTTCCTGGCGTCTGCGGTCGCGGAGATCTACTTCGGGCTGGCGATGATCATCGGCGCCTACACGATAGGACTGGCCCTCTCCGATACTGAGCTGAAACACCGAATCGAAGAGCCGATGATTCAGATAGGCTACTTCGTAGTGCCCGTCTTCTTTGTCGTCATCGGGATGCAGGTTGACCTGGGCGCCATGAGCGGCGCGATCACATTCGGAATCGTCCTCAGCATCCTCGGAATTCTCAGCAAGGTGATCGGCGCCGGACTGCCAGCCCTGGCTGTCGGATTCAATCGCCGTGGCGCATATCGCGTGGCGATCGGCATGCTTCCCCGGGGCGAGGTCGCTCTGATAATCGCCGGAATCGGATTATCGGCCGGGGTGATCGGGCAGGACGTGTTCGGGGTCGCAATCCTCATGACCATTGTGACCACACTCATAGCGCCAATTCTCCTGGTACCGGCGTTCACCGCCGGGGGGTCCGGCCTCCGGAGGCCCATGGGCGGAGCGAGAGCGCATCGGGCGCGAGGTCGTCCGGAAGGCGAATAGGAGGTTCCTATAGCTGCTGTGACAGGGCCGCCACATGCTATATTTGAACGTCCAACGAGCCCCCGTAGCTCAGCGGATAGAGTACCGGCCTCCGAAGCCGGGGGCGTGAGTTCGAGTCTCACCGGGGGCACCACTCGCAATCTTTGATCCATAAGGATCGACCGACGCCCGCCGAACGAGTGATAAGGTCGGTGCGCTATGACATCACGCGAGCATGGGCAGAGATGGGTTCCGCTTGGGGAGCGATTGATCGAGGCGCTGCGGGACGAAATTGCAGCCGCCCGCAGTGACGATCCGCTCAGCCCCGTCACGATCATCCTCCCGTCTTTTCACAGCGCATTCTTCGTGCGACGCCGGCTCGCGAGTGACGGGCCGTTATTCAACGTCCAGTTTATTCGGCTGGAAGATCTCGCTGATGCCCTCGCCGGTCCAACCGATCCCAGACCACCACTTTCCAGGTTGCGCGCCTCCGAAATAATTCATGCAGTAGCCAACGACGAGACGGCCGTTCTGCCAGAGGCCTTCAGACGCATACGCGGCCAGGACAGCTTTCAACGCGCGCTTCACCGAACGCTTGACGACCTGGACGCTTCTGGCGTAGATCCGGCGACCGTCTCAGGAACTGGCGGCGGGACCTTGGGTTGGAAGTTCACATCGGCGGTGCTCGGGCTGTATGCGCGTTACAGAGAACGTGCCGCCGTTTTTGCTTCCGCGTCAGACGTGGCGGCCCGGGCGGCCGAATCCGTTAGAGCAAACACAGCGACGTTGGACCGATTCGGTCACATCGTGCTGGCGCTTATCGAGGATCCAGCCGCGCAGCATCGTGAACTAATCACGGCGCTCGCAGGCAGCCCCGCGACACGGGTACTAATCGGCGCAACGGGCGATCACGATAGCGACCGGCTTTTATCTCAGGTTCCGGGTGTGCTGCCCTCGCCCGACGCTGAGTTCGACACAACGACGATTTCAGGGTCCACCGGATTCAGGCTCGTCTCAGCGCCTGACCCGGCTGAGGAGGCGCGGTGGATCGTCCGGGATGTTCTGGCGTCGGCGCGGGAAGGCACACGTTTTGCCCGAATTGGCGTGTTCTTTGAGGAACCCTCCTACGGAGCGCGCTTGACCGGGGCGTTTCAGTTGAGTGGCGTGCCGGTCTCGGGGCCTTCGCCGGTCACCCTGGCTAATACGCCCGGTGGGCGCTGGATTCTGGGATTGCTTGCCTTCCTGGACCGCCCCGGCTCTTCGGATCAAGGGGGAGTCGGAGATTCAGGGTTCGCCAGGGACCGGTTGGCGGCTTGGGTAACCGGGAGTCACGTTGTCGCTGCTGACGGGGCACCCGCAGCAGGCGCGTCCTGGGACGTAATCTCTCGACGTGCTGGCGTGGTTGCAGGCATTGGATCGTGGGATCGCAGGCTGGGTGAACATGCCAGACGGTTGCGTATTCGGGCGGAGAAGGCAGCAAGACAGGATGAGGACGACGACGCATCCCGGTCAGCCTGGATCGCAGAAGCGAACGAGAGCGACCGGCTTCGTGAATTCGTGCGTCAATTGGCCGCTGAACAGTTGCCGCCAGAACGAAACGGGTCCTGGAACGACTTCGTAACGTGGCTTAGATCGCTCCAGGAGCGATACGGCCGGGCGGGCGCCCTGGACCAGAATGGTGACGAGGCTGCGGAAGCTCTGAATTCTGCGCTGGATGCCGTTAGCGACCTGGACTCAATTGACCTTCCATCGCCCACATTTCAGAGATTCCGGCGAACGCTAGAACAGGAGCTCGACCGGTCGCTCTCCCGCGTCGGGCGGCTCGGAAGCGGGGTGTTCGTCGCTCCGTTAAGACAGGCCGTTGGTTGCGATTTTGATCTGATTTACGTTGTCGGAATGGCGGAAGGCAGCTATCCGGCGATCGGATCTGAAGACCCGCTGCTTCCTGACATCGTGAGGAACGGGGTGCCCGGTCTGAAGACCCTCGGGGATGAACGGGCCAGCGCCCGACGACGCTACCTGACGGCGCTCGGAAGCGCGCCCAAACGTGTCCTGGTGTGGCCCCGGTCGCAGCCTGGAGCGACGCGTCAGGTATGGCCGTCTCGCTGGTTCAGTGAAGCTGCGGAAGTGGTCCACGGCAAGCCTCTTCTCACCAACCTGCTGGATACCGAGGACAGCCCGGTAGAGATGGTCCCGGCTCCCGCCCGGCAAATGTTAGAGACCCGGCCGGCCGACCGTTACGAGTACGAGCTAAAAAGCCTCGCCACCTGGGGCGCAGACGGGTGCAGGTTGGAAGAGCATTTCCTATTTACCGCCACGGGTGAAAGCCTGTCATCCGGCCGAGAGTTGGAGTGTGGCCGATTCCAGTCGCGTCAACTGACGCGATGGGACGGCGCTGTTGGCCCGAACGTAGGCCGCGAGACGACATGGTCCGCGGCGTCGCTGTCCGGCGTGGCGTCTTCTACCCGACTCGAGACCTGGGCCAACTGTCCGTTTAGATACTTCCTGACTTACGAGATCGGCGTCGAGCCAACTGAAGCGCCGGAGGCTGCCGAGACGCTGAGCGCCCTGGATAGGGGCATCATCATCCACGACATCCTCGACCGGTTCGTCAAAGACACGCTCAGCCAACCGACCGCAAACGCCGTGACAGACGCCGAACGTCTGCAACAGATCGCAAACCGCCAGCTGGACGAGTTTGAGCGCAACGGTTTGATCGGAAGGCCAGTTCTATGGCGATTGGAGAGGGAGCGGATAAGGCGCGGCCTGCTCGATTTCCTGGACGTACACCAGTCTCGTATAGACGAACGCGGCCAACGCCCGGTGGCGACCGAGCTTGCCTTCGGAGATGGAACAAATATTCCGGCGGTGGTCCTGGAGTTGCCGGGCGGGCGGGTGGTGCGATTCAGGGGATGGATAGACCGGGTAGATGTATCCGATGACGGCTCAGCGGCCACGGTCATCGACTATAAAAGCGGACGGGCTTCACGATTTTCCAGGATCGCCAATGACCCGGTGGACGGCGGCAAGCATCTCCAACTCCCCATCTACGCCATGGCCGTCAAAGAGTGGCGGCCAGAAATCAAGTCGATCGCCGCCGAATTCTGGTTCGTCATGGACAGCGCCGGTTCGAAAACGGTCGGGACATCACTTGAGATCGCAGCTCCCCGGTTTGAAGAGGTTGTTGACCAGATCGTGGCCGGCATTGAGGAGGGCATCTTCCCGGCTTACCCGGGAGAAAGGTCCGTCCCGAGTCGATCTGGCGCACTTACACAGGAGAACTGTGCTTACTGCCCTTACGACCGGATATGTCCCGGCGGGAGAGCATGGGCATGGGAGCGCAAATCTGACGATCCTGCCCTGGCGCGATTTATCGGGCTGGCTGCCGGGGGATCGAGTAATGGCTCGGGAGCGGATTCTTGACGACGATTGACCAGCCTGCCCGGGACCGGATCGTCAACGATCTGGACAGCACATTGTTTGTGGAAGCCGGCGCAGGCACTGGGAAGACGACGGCGCTTGTCGGCCGGGTTACCGCGCTGCTAAAAAGCGGCGTGACGGTCAACAGTCTGGTCGTAATCACCTTTACGCGCGCTGCAGCCGCTGAATTACGGGAGCGCGTTCGGCTCAACGTTACCGAGGCGCGCGATGCGGCAGACATTGGCAGCATCGAACGTGAAATGCTGGACACGGCCGTTCGTGAGATCGATTTCGCCGTAATCCAGACCATCGACTCGTTCGCACTATCTATACTCCGGGAACGGCCGCTGGAGGCCGGGTTACCCCCCGTGATTGAACCCGTGGACGAGGTCCAGGCGGAACTTGATTTCGATGAGGCCTGGTGTCGTTGGTTGGACGAACAACCGGACACCGGCGAATTCGCCTCGGCCATCGCAACAGCGTTTCGTCTTGGTCTGGAATCCCCGCTGGGTGATCTAACTGAAACCGCTCGTCAACTGCATAACAACTACCACCTGGTCGAGAAACACGATTTCAAAGAACCGGGCGCGGTCCGTCTCGTAGCGGCAAACGAAATTGTTGCCGCCGGCAAGTGGTTGCCCAGCTTGGCGCGTTTCTGCCGACTTCCCGAGGGAGACAAACTGACCGCCAGCCTGAAATCGCTCAAGACTGTCGCCGACCGTCTGGAAAAGATCGGACCTGAAAGCGAGGACGCCGACTGGCTGCTGGCCAGTCCGAATATCAAGATCTCTCAGGCCGGCGGAAGTCAGAAGAACTGGGACGATGATGAGTCCGGCGTCAACGCCTGTAAATCGGTCAAGGCGACCCTGAAAGACCTCCAGGATCAGCTGAACATTGAACTCGCTGATCGGAGACGACATGCCATCGGAGAGTTGCTCGGTCCGCTGAAGGGGTTCGTTACCGGGTACGCCGAGGAGCGACGTAACACCGGTAAGGCCGAGTTCCACGACATGTTGACGTGGGCCGTGGCGCTCTTGAAGGACGATGATGCCCGCAGCCATTTCCAGGAGCGATATACGCACGTCCTGGTAGACGAGTTCCAGGACACCGACCCTCTTCAAGTGGAACTGATCCGGGCTCTTACCGATCGTGACGGGGTCGGATACCCGAGTCCGGGCGCACTCTTCGTCGTCGGGGATCCGAAACAGTCGATCTACCGCTTCCGTCACGCCGATCTTCCGACGCTAAATCAGCTGCGTTCCGAGCCACATGTGGACCTGACGCTGATCACCCAGAATTTCCGCTCAAACACTTCTCTGGTTGGCTGGGTCAATCACATATTCGATCGCTGGATGGACGGCAAGGGCAGCCCCTACCAGGCGAACTACGTGGCGCTTGAGAGCGATATCGTTCCACCAGACGCCGAACCGCTATTCGGCGTGCATCTAGCCGGTGAGCCGTTGCCTGAGGGACGAATCGAAACCGTGCGCCGAATTGAAATGGCGGACCTTGCGCGTGTTGCTCGTGAGGTCGGAAACGGACAGTGGATGGTGCGGGACGGCGACGAAATACGGGTGTCGAAATTCGGCGATCTATGCATCCTCTTCCCGCGGCGAACGTCGTTACCACTGCTGGAACGGGCGCTCGATGACTACGAGGTGCCGTACACGACCGCCGGAAATTCCCTTGTGTTCGTCACGGAGGACGTAAGAGACCTTTTAAGCGCGTTGACGGCTATCGATGACCCAACGGATCAGGTTGCCGTTGTGGCGACGCTCCGATCACCGGCATATGCCTGTTCCGACGCCGATCTGTGGGCCTGGGCACAGGGTGGGCACGGTTTCAACTACCTGGAACCCAGTTCCGGCGTCGGCGGTCCCGTAGAAAGGGCATTCGCGTCTTTGAGAACGCTACATGATGAGCGCCTGCACACGTCGCCCGGGGCGCTAATCGAGCGTTTCGTCCGGGAGCGAAGGCTGCGCGAGTTGGCCCTGGCCGGGGGACGCGCTGACGAGCGATGGTCGCGTATCCAGTTTCTCGCCGAGATGGCGTTACGTCTGGCCGACGCGGGCCGCCCGTCGCTGCGTGATTTCGTGCTCTGGGCGCGTCAGCAGTCCGAGCGAGACGTACGAGCGCCGGATACGGCATCTAATGAGCAATCCGATGTCGTCCGGGTGATGACGGTGCACGCGGCTAAAGGTCTCGAATTTCCGATAGTGATATTGACCGGCCTGAACTCGGGTGATCGAGGCCGCACCGAGAAGGCCCTGTTTGACCATAGCAACGGGGCCGCATCAAACATCGGCGTACGGATGGGATCAACAAGCGCCCCGTTCGAGACTGGCGGCTTTGACGCCCTCAGAGATCAAGAGAAGAACGCCGGGAAGATGGAAAATGTACGCCTCATGTACGTTGCGGCCACGCGAGCCAAGGACCACCTGATCGTCAGCACTTACCGGAAGGACAACGACAGATCGTCGCTTGCTGCGGTGATCGCCGAACTATCGGAAGACGCTCCGCAAATGTGGTCTCCAATCGTTCCTATTCCAGAGTCCACCGGCATCGATGGGCCCGTTGCAGAGCCGACTCCGCCGACTCCCAGAACGGATTTGTTGGACGATCCGGATGCGTGGGAACGCGAACGGGATGCGCTGATTCGCCAGATGTCCAGCTCACAGGTAATCTCGGCGTCCTCACTGCATGATTCGGCAGAATCCGTCGAAGACGACAAGACCGGAGACGAGCAGATCGAATCAGATCCCTGGAGACGGGGGCGTGCGGCCAGCTCGATCGGGCGTGCTGTACACGCCGTTCTGCAGGACATTGATCTGACCGACCCGGATACAGCCGACCTCGGTGCGTTGGCGGCCAAACACTCCCGAGCACACGATGTAGCAGGTTTCGAAGAGGAGATTCTCAGGCTGGCACAGGCAACCCTAAAAACACCTGTGATGCAACGCGCCGCGGAGGCGTTGGCGAAGGGCCGGGCGTGGCGTGAATCGTATGTCAGCGCCCCGATTGGTGACTCAGGCCTGATCCTGGAGGGGTATGTGGACCTGATATTTGAGGATGATGACGGATCGCTGGTGATAGTCGATTACAAGACTGATAGGACAACCGACGCCGCCGAGGCATATGAGCTGCAGTTGGGAGCGTACGTCGCCGCCGTCAGGAGGGCGACAGGCCGCGAGGTGAGCGAGGCCGTGCTCGTGTTTTCACGGCGAGCCTCGGAAGCGCTGAAGGACGGGACAAGCCTGGAGGCTGCACAGCACAGTGTTTCCGACCTCGATCAGTCGGCAACACGAGCTATCAAACTCGCCGAAACGCGGTCGTCCGCCGGATGAGAGTGTTTGCTCTGCTCCCGGGAATCTTGATCGGCGCGATCGTCGTCGCATGCTCCGGAAACACGGCCGATATTCCACAACCCACGGCCAGCCTGACGCCGTCCGTGACTCCATCCCCCATCACGATAGAATCGACACCCCCGGTGCTACGTCCCGGGCCGACTCCGCGGCCGCTACCAACCAGCATGGCCTCCCCTACACCTGTCCGGCCTACGGCCACGCCTGAAATGACGCCAACGGCGACACCCACGACCCCGGCGACACCTTCCCCTTCCACGCCAATCGTCCTACCGACCGCGACTCCTGCTCCAACGCCGAGCCCAACTCCAACCGCGAGTCCGACACCGTCGCCAACGGCAACGCCATCTCCCACGCCGATACCCACACCAACTTCCACACCCGTGCCATCGACGCCCGTCCCGGAACCAGCTACCACCCTGACGCCAATTCCGAAGATCAATTTGCGGCCTGTGAGTCCGGGCGCCGGGCAGTTACCGCTATCCGTCCACGCCCAACCTGGATCGACTGAGCCGGGAGACCTGCGAACCGGAAGAATCGCCGATCTGGACTGGTTCTTCGAGAACGACTCACCGTTTCCCACCGAGGGTGAGTTCGAGTCACATGTGTATGTCGACGGCGTGTTCGTAAGTAAATGGATCAGCTCCCAGGCGCCACCGTTCCAGACGTTCGGCATCCGTGACTGGTCTGAACTGAACGACCGCGTACGGTTGGGTCGGGGTGAGCACGTCTTCAAGGTGATCATTGACGCACTTGATCAAATTCCAGAATCCGACGAGTCCGATAACGTTTTTGAACGGACATTAATGTGGGGTGGAGAGCCTCTCATATTTCCGGATGCCGCAGCTCGATCCGTAAATCTGGTGATAGCGCCAGCGATGGACAGAAGTGAAGCCGTGGTCATCGCGGCGACGGCCGGAAGTAAGAGTTCTGGGCCGGTCACCGTTGACGCCACAACCTTCATCACGTGGGGCGCAAAAAATGCCGGGCTCGCTTCGACCGACACTTCGATCGCTGTTCACGTCTATTTCGATGGTTTGCTCGTGGACCAACGAGTGATACCAGGCATCTCAGCGCTTTCACGATCAGAGCTAATCGACTGGGACGAGTTGGGCGGCAAGATTCGTATCACCCCGGGCGAACATACGCTGAAGATATCCGTCGATCCTGGAAACCTGGTGGACGAGTCGGACGAAACCGATAACTCGGTGACCACAACCCTCACATGGGGCACCGGGCCGGCGGTAGCCCCGGAACCATCACCGGAACCGATGCCGATTCCAGCGCCCGCATTTGACGAGCTTACGCGGCCAAACCTAGTGACGTATTTGCCGTTGGACTGGGACGCGCCGCTCGTAGTCAGGGGAACGACATCGGGGGCCTCCATTGAGGGTCGCAACGGACACGTGCCTGCCTTCACTGCAGGGATGGTGGACTATGCGATCACCAACGGGAGTCCTGTTTCAAGTCTCAATTCTTTTAATACAAGGTTGTTGTTAGACGACATCCAGATCGATGAGTCTGGCTTCGCATCGGGCGGCCCCGGCGGTGTATGGAAGGTCAACATAACGATCCCGGCCGATCGACTTACACCCGGAACTCATACGCTCAGGCTCGTAATCGACTCGGCCAACGAGGTCACCGAATCCGACGAAGGCGACAATTCGTTCACCTGGGAATTTGAGGCCATCGCTGGTGCAGCACCCGCCCCTGCGACGCCAACGACCTACAGCGACGATGAGATCAGGGAGATGCTCGCCGCGATCCCGGATCTCATGCTGCAAACGGCAAATGCGGACGATTCAACCGCTGCCGGCGTCGACTGGTTAACTCTCGTGACCACGGTGGCGGACGCCGCCTACTTTCTCTCGACCGGAACCACACTGCCAGAGGAACGCATCGAGATATCCTTGTTACCGCGTACCGAGTATGAGATTCAAAACCTGACGATCTGCCTCGAGAACAAGGATACGCTTACGCTATCCGAATACGAAACATCGCTGGCGAACTGTCGGGCGACGATCGGATCATCTGCAGGCCTGACCTGGTCGAGATCTGGAGTCGCCAGGATTCGGGTGGATGCGTCAACAACACCCGCCGGTGTTCTCGCGACGCTATTGCACGAGCTGGGGCACGCTCGCCAGGGAATCCTGAACCCGGTGACTTCATCAACGATCAAATCCGACGCGCGCTCAGCCATCGGGGAGGCGCAGGCGCAGATGTTTGAGGCGGTTGGGATGCGACATATTGAAGAATTCCTTGGCGAGAGATTTACGCAGTACCCGAAACTGAACGTGCTTCTAGATGACATCAACGCCCTCCTGGATCGCCGGGTGGAGAGGGCCGCCGATCTTGAGGAGCACGGTCTTGGATATGAAGTGATGTGGCTGGGTGCCCTCCAGGACGTCGGTGGGTTGGGACTGGCGATCGAGTTGAGGACGGACGGCGTGTTGAGCGCAACTTCGGCGCTGGCTTATTACAACTACTTGCTGACCATCGATGGCCAGGACCCAGTTTCCTGGGTGAATGCGCGGCTCGCCGGGGGAAATAGCCTGATCGAGGAGTTTCGAAAGATCACGCTGTCACGTCTCGTTCCCGCTCTCTCGCCAGATGCGGAGGGGCACCCACATCTACTGGATCTTGCGTTCCTCACCCCCTAAACGGTTCCGATACTCGTCTGAAACCGGCACATAATCTCCTCCAGTTCAATAGCGTTTAAGGTGGAAAGGCTCCGAATTGGCCCGGCGGTCGTATCACATGATTGGCCGCCCGATGACCACCTTGACCAGTTCGACACCCAAAGGCGCAGGCAAATTCGGCATATGCCCGTATTCGTAAACAAATTCACGCCATACACCCGGCTCGGCGCTCGCACCCTGCTCGCGATACTCGCGCCCGTTATGGTCCTGATTGCAGCGGCTTGCGGCGGCGGATTGAGCGACGAGGAGCTGACGCTGGCGATCGCCGAGGCCCAACAGGCTGCGGTGGAAGCGGCCGTATCAACGGCAATCGCCGGAATACCGCCGATCCCTACTCCCGCGCCAACAGCCACACCCCAACCGGCGCCCACACCCCAGCCCATCGCCACACCTGCCCCGACGGCCACGCCCGGTCCGAACTTTGCACGTATCTACCAGGAGCAGGTGTTCGGCGTATTCCAGATCGATACCGAGGGCAGCAAGGGCTCCGCATGGCTCATCGACGAAGGTGTGCTGGTGACAAATCAACACGTGGTCGGCGACAACGAAATCGTCCTGGTCAGACAGGCGATCGACGCGCCGTTCCAGGCGGTAGTGGCGACCACCGACGCTGAACGGGACCTCGCGTTACTGTTCTTCGATCCGGCGGCTACGAATTCTGTCCCGATGCGTACCGGCTCACTGACAGCCGACTATATCGCCGAGCCGTTGATGGCGCTTGGTTACTCCGAAGGTTCCCCGAAGCCGGACGGATCTGTTGGCGCGGCGCGCGTGAAGATCGGCGTCCTGTCCCAGATGATCGACCTTGGTCCTGCGGGCATCAACCTGACCATGGACGCCGCCATCGACCCCGGCGAAAGCGGCGGTCCTGTGTTGAATAAGTACGGAGAGGTGGTCGGCATGAACCGCGGCATCCGGGTCACTACTCCGGACGGCAACAGTCCGGTTTTCGGGACCTTCTTCGCCCTGCATATTGATGACATCAAGTTCTGGTACGAGACGATCAGGACCATCCTGTCGCAGGCCCCAACGCCGGTGCCTGCCGGTCCCTAAATGTTCCTGATTCTCGGGTACGCCAGCATAGACAGAACTACTATTCCAAGGCACATACCGCCAAGCACAAGGTAACCGGCCGGCACGCCAGCACTGTCAGCGGCCGCTCCAGCGATGATGCCGGCGACCGGCGCAAGCGCTGTGTCCAGCAGCGTGGCTGACACGATCCGGCCACGCAGGTGGTCCGGCGTGTTCTCGAGCAGCGTTGTGGTGTTTGCGGACCTGAATACGGTCTGCGATATGCCGATGGCGATGATGAGCGGAAACACCATCACGAGCATGTTCACGCCCGCGAACAGCAGTAACGCCACGCCGTACGCAGTGGCCGCACCGAGCATGATCCTGCCCTTGTGGCGAAGATCTACCCGGGACGCCATGTAGAAGCCGCCGGTGATCCCGCCGATCCCACCAACCGCCATGATGAACCCCATGATCGCGGCGTCACGCCCCAGTTCATCGACAACGAGCGCCGGTAGCAAAATCTGGTGCGAGAAGCCAAACGCAAGCGGCCCGAGCCCGAGTAAAACAAGCGCCAGAACAAGGCGGTTAGTGGCTATATAGCGGAACCCCTCGATCATCTGGCCGACCAGTGTTCCGCGTTTGGCAAGTGCGCTGACCGGGGGCATCGCGACACGTGTCGTGGTCCAGATCACAATTCCGTAAGCAATCGTCGACCACAGGTATGCCGGGCCGACGCCCCAGGCTGCGATCACGAGGCCG
The DNA here is from genome assembly GCA_046583455.1 of Dehalococcoidia bacterium. Lineage (GTDB taxonomy): Bacteria > Chloroflexota > Dehalococcoidia > Lucifugimonadales > Lucifugimonadaceae. Next base: position 54,823 of record JAYGCG010000105.1, read on the forward strand.
ATGATGGCCGGTCCGATCAATCGCGTTGCGTTGATGGCGATCGAGTTCAGGGCCACTGCGTTAAGCAGCTGTTCTTTAGGAATCAACTGCGGGATTATTGACGTGCGAACGGGCTGGTTCATCGCCATCCCGGAGCCGAGCAGGAATGCGAGCACGTATATGTGCCACATCTCGATCCACCCGCCGAACAGGATGATCGCCATGATCGCGTTCAAAAACAGGCTCCACGTCTGAATGATGAGCAGGAGTCGCTTCCTGTCCCACCGATCAGCCGCGACCCCACCAAACAACCCGATCAACAACATCGGAACGGCGCGAGCGACGTTGACGCCGGCGACCGCGAGCGACGACCCGGTAAGGTCATATACGAGCCAGCTACGCGCCACAAGATCGGCGTGCATGGCGGTGGCAGCTCCGACCTGGCCGAACCACAGATATCGGAAATTGCGGTTGTTTAGTGACGAGAATGATCTCGCCAGACTCGCCGGAATGAGACGTGACGCACGCGTGCGGGAAGCGTCTGAAGACTCACTATCTGCGATGTCGCATCTGTCCAATTGATCTCCCGGTCGATGCCCACGGCGGGCGATTCCTACTGTTCGGGCAAGAGACGCGCTGCCCTGGCTGTGGGCGTGAGTGGCCGAATGGTACACCCGCGGCGCTCAGGATCGGCACGGGCCTGAAGCAGCTAGCTATGCGAACGAACCACGGCAGAAATTCTTTACGCAGGTTGACGATTTCTGGTCCCGCCATCGTTAGACTTATCTCCAATCGACCAGCGAGTCGATAAGTGATGTTTCTCTGCAGGAAAGGTAACTATTGCGCGTTTACGCGGCTGAAGTCGTTGGAACATTCCTGCTCGTGCTCTTCGGCACGGGTGCCGTAGCATCGGCTGTGCTTACCGGAGCACACCAGGGGTTATGGCAGGTAGCAGTGGTGTGGGGTTTTGGCGTGACGCTGGCTATCTACGCCACGGCCACGATATCCGGCGCACATCTGAATCCGGCGGTAACGCTGGCGTTTGCCATATTCAGGCCTGAGAGATTCCAGAGAAAGCTTCTCCCGGGTTACTGGGCCGCCCAATTGCTCGGCGGAGTGCTCGCCGGTCTGGTCATTCTCATAACGTTCGGGCCGTTTATAGATCGATTTGAGGACGAACGCCGGCTCGTTCGCGGTGAGCCAGGCAGTGAGCACTCGGCCATGGTGTTCGGGGAGTACTTCCCTAACCCGGACATTTTTGGCACAGACTCGGCGGCTCGAGACCTCGTGTCCCCTCTGGCGGCGATGGGTGTAGAGGCTCTTGGGACTGGCATTCTGGTGTTGATGATCTTTGCGCTTGTGGATCCGCGTAATGGTCGGCCCGCGGGCAGGATGACGGCGTTATTTATCGGTTTCACTGTCGCCGTGTTGATCTCGCTTTTCGCGCCGATCACGCAGGCCGGGTGGAACCCCGCGCGTGATTTCGGGCCGCGCATCGTGGCTTACTTCGCCGGATGGGAAGACATC
>JAYGCG010000031.1:0-26281 GCA_046583455.1 Dehalococcoidia bacterium
GCGACGGATCATGCCGGATGTGCGCACTACCGATCCGGGGGGCGACACTCTGCGGCCGCTGTTCGTCCGATCCTCCGCCGGTCTCTTCGCTGGTTGCCACATTTGCTTTTGATGGAGCGATCCGATCGGCAGTTCACTCCCTGAAGTACGAAGGTTTGCGAGCGATAAGCCCGATATTGAGCGAGGAGATGGCCGCGCGTTGGGGCGATCGCCGCAGGGCTCCGGACGTTATCGTTCCGATCCCTCTGCATCGTTCCAGATTGCGTTCACGGGATTACAACCAGGCCGCGCTGCTGGCAGGTCCGGTCGCTACAAGTCTCGAAGTCCAGTTGAGGACAGACCTCCTTCGCCGCGTCGTCGACTCGCCATCACAGGGCGGGGCGAAGGACGAGGCCGAGAGGGCCAGGCATGTGCGTGGAATTTTTGTGGCCGGTACGGGGGTCAAAGATCAGTACGTATTGCTGATCGATGATGTCGCGACCACCGGGAGCACCATCATCAGCGCCGCCTCGGCACTGTTGGATGCTGGAGCCTGGGGCGTGTCTGCGCTTGTACTGGCACGGGAGCTTTCGGGGGCGACCAGGTCGCTCCAGAGTTCGGCCTTAGGCCTCATCCCCCTCAACCCATGATGTACGTGGGGCCCCTCCCGCGAAGGGGAGAGGGGGCAAATAAAGCCGTGGGGACGTCTCATGGCACAGGGTGTGGACCATCCAACCGAACGCTTCTCCCATTGTTATCGGCCTGCTCCGTTGTAGGATTCCCGCCGTGACATCTTCAATTCGCGCCGTGTTTTTTGATCTCTACGACACCCTGGTCGGTTTCGACCCACCACGTGAGATAGTCCAAGCCCGCGCTATGGAGCCTTTTGGCTTCGGGGTCGATAAGGACGGGATCGACGCCGGGTACGTGATGGCCGATGCGCTTATGGCTGAACAGACCGCACAGGAGCCCCTCAGCGCCCTTGCACCCGAGGCCCAGTCGAGCTTCTTTGAGCGTTATGAACAGCTAATTTTACGAGGGGCAGGGCATGAGGTAGACCTTCAGAAGGCGGGCGAAGTGTGGAAAGCCGTGCGTCGTCAGGAGTACGGATTCGCTCTCTATGATGACGTGATGCCGGCGCTCGATGCCCTTCGGTCAAACGGGTATGTCGTGGGCGTCATTACGAACATGAGCCAGCCGGGTCAGGACGTCGCCAAAAGGATGGGGTTTCGGAATAACGTGGACTTCACCCTCAGCTCAATGGACGTGGGCGCGAGCAAACCGGACCCGAAGATGTTCAGGGCCGCTCTCGATCGAGCGGGTGTCGAGGCGAGTGCGGCGGTGCATGTTGGCGATCAGCTCGAAACGGATATCGACGGAGCGCGTGGCGCAGGGATCAACCCGATCTTGATTGACCGTCACTCCGCGGCCATCGACTACGACGCCTGCCCGCGCATCACAACACTGGACGAGCTTCCGCCCGTACTGGACGCGTTCGGCTAAGTCCCGCCCGCAGCCGCTCCGGCGTCTGCCAGCACCGCGAGGAACTGCTGCCGGAACCGGCCAAGCTCCTCAAGCGTCCAGGTCAGTTCCTCACGCCACTCCGGATCGTCGCGATCTATCTGTAGCCTGATCTGCATATGGCCGACCGTTATTCCACGGCCAAGCGCCTTCTGTAAGACCGTTCTTGCGCCGCCCGTGGGCTCATCAAGCGAGAAAGTGACGCGCTCGTCGGTGGCGACAACGGCGTTTACGCCGCACGCCTCGGACAGGATGCGGACTTTCGTGGTGTATAGCAGAACCGTCGTCGGGCCCGGTATGCGGCCAAACCTGTCTTCCAGTTCTTCTTCCAGCTCTTCCAGATCGCCAAGGGACCGCATTGCGGCGAGACGCTGATAGATATCCAGTCGTTCGGCCAGTTCTTCAACGTAGTAGTCGGGGACAAGTGCTTCCACGCCAAGATCGACCCGCGTCGTCGAGAACGGTACATCCTCGTCCGGCGCATCCTTGCCTTCCCGCAACGCCTTGACCGTTTCGACTGCCCGGGCGAGCAGTGATGTGTAGAGGTCGAAACCGATCGCCGCGATGTGCCCGCTCTGCTGATCGCCAAGGATGTTGCCTGCGCCCCTGATCTCAAGGTCACGCATGGCGATCTGAAACCCTGCCCCCAATTCGGTGGCCGCGAGAATGGTGTTGAGCCGCTGGTCCGCCTGTTCGGTCAATTGCTTGCCCTGCGGCACCAGAAGGTATGCGTACGCCCGGTTTGCGCCACGGCCTACACGTCCCCTTAGCTGGTAAAGCTGTGACAACCCGAACGTGTCGGCGCGATCGATGATGAGTGTGTTCACGTTTGGCAGGTCAAGGCCGCTCTCGATGATGGTGGTGCAGACGAGCACGTCGTACTCGTGCGCCGCAAATGACGTCATCACCTTTTCGAGGTGGTCCTCGCGCATCTGGCCGTGGCCGATAGCGATACGTGCCTCGGGTACCATCTGTTGAAGCTTGTATGCCGCGTGCTCGATGTTCTTGACCCGGTTGTGTACGAAGAACACCTGTCCGCCGCGATCCAGCTCTCGCAGTACCGCTTCGCGGATTAGGTCGTTGCTCTCTTCAGAGACATATGTCTTGATGGGCAGACGCTCGTCCGGCGGCGTTTCCATCGTGCTCATGTCCCTCACGCCGGAAAGCGAAAGGTGGAGCGTGCGGGGGATTGGTGTGGCGGACATGGCAAGCACGTCGACCTCGGATCGAAACTGCTTTAGGCGTTCTTTGTGGATCACGCCGAAGCGCTGCTCTTCATCGATCACCACCATGCCCAGGTTTTTGAAGGATACGTCGCGCTGCAACATACGGTGTGTGCCGATGCATATATCGATACTTCCATCGGCAACCCCGGCGACGATGGTTTTTTGCTCCTCATCCGACCGGAATCGGCTGAGCACATCAACTTTTACGGGGAATGCGCTCAATCGATCCGAGAACGTTTCGTAGTGCTGCTGCGCGAGGATCGTTGTCGGGACGAGGATCGCCACCTGCCGGCCGCTCTCGACGACCTTGAACGCCGCTCTCAGCGCGACCTCGGTTTTCCCATATCCAACGTCCCCGCAAACAAGCCTGTCCATCGGACGGGGCGCTTCAAGGTCGGCCTTTACGTCGGCGATGGCGGACAACTGGTCCGGCGTCTCTTCAAAAGGAAAGCTGGCCTCGAGCCGATCCTGCCAGGGAGTGTCCGGTTTGGCCTGAAGTCCCGGTATCACTTCCCGGGCTGCGTAGAGGGCGATCAACTCGGCTGCGATCTGCTCGGTTGCACGTCGGACCCGAGCCTTGGCACGTGTCCACTCCTGCGTGCCCAATCGGGTCAACCTTGGAGGCGCGTCGGCTGCGCTGCGGTAGAGGGTCAGACGATCGACATGCTCCGTGGGAACGTACAGCCGATCGTTCTCGGCGTACTCGATCACCAGATACTCGCGTCCCTCATTCTCGGACGCTTCGGCTCCGATAAATCGTCCGACTCCGTGCTCTACGTGAACGACAAACACGCCGGGGCGCAGATCGCTTAGTTTTGCGCCGCGGCGGATCGGACGTCGTCGAACTCTTCGCCGTTCCTTGGAGACGCCGAACACTTCTTTGTCCGTGAGCAGCACCAGCGGACTCTCGCCGACCGGCGACACTACGAAGCCTTCGCGTAGCTGTCCCTTGACGAAGATCGCCGTGCCGGGTTCGGGTTCCTTCAGCGGGCCTTTTGCAACGGAGTGGGCAATCCCTTTTTGTTGCGCCATTTCTGCGAGCCGTTCCGCATGCTGTGTCAGCACAACGACCCTGAATCCAGCGGCCTGCCGTCGCTCGATCTCATCCAGTGCGAATTCGGCCTCGCCACCGGACATAGGAGATATCTCGAACGGCAAGCGCTCGGCGGAGCCGGGCAATCTATCGTCATCGACCCCGAACGGAGATATTGCGACCGAACGTTTGCGGTCTTTCAACGCGTCGGCTATAAGACCCCAATCGAGATAGGGTTGCGGGAAATGGTCCGGTATTTCGCCCCGCGAAGCCTTGGTGGTGCGGAGCTGGTCGAGACGTCGATCCGCGGATCGAGCAGCGTCTTCAATGGCGCTCGATCGCAGCGTTACGAGAAGTGCACCCGGCGGCATGTAGTCGAACAGCGACCCATGATTGAAAAGCCCGGCGTAGTAGGACAGCTCTTCACGCATCTCTCCCCGAAGGATCCGTCCAAGCTCTTCCGTAACCCGGTCTTCGATACGGGCCGCACGGCCGGAGAAATCGAGTCCGCCGATCAGACCCCTGATCCGCTCCCCGTTTGACCGAAGGGGCAGTGTTTCTTCAGCCGGAACGATGGTGACGACGCTTGCGGGTTCTACGGAACGCTGCGTTTCGGGGTCGAACACCCGGATGCTATCTATCTCATCGCCAAAGAACTCTATGCGGTATGGGACAGCGGACGAGACCGGGAAAACATCGAGGATTCCGCCACGCCGGCTGATCGTCCCGGGGACTTCGACCGTGGGTTCGACCTCGTATCCGATCTCAACCCATGTCTGCACGAGCTTGTCCGGGGCGGACACGTCTCCGACTTTTATCCGGTAACAACCGGCGCGAAATGCCTCCGGCTCCAACGTCTTCTGGGATAGGGCCAGCGCGGACACGACGATCAGGGGAGGGCGTGGCGCCATCCGGTCTTCAAGTGCCGCCATGGCCCGGATCCGCTGGTGTGTGGCGCCACGGTCCGGGGTCAAACGCTCGTAGGGGAGCGTCTCGTTCTCGGTGAACTGGTAAACCGGCGCGTCTTCGCCGAGCCATGTGAAAAGTTGGTCGGTCAAACGGCGTGCGGATTCGGGCTGCGGTGTCACGACCACGATGGGCGCGCCCAAAGAGCGCCACAGCGCTCCCACCGCATAGGGTGTTGGCGCATCGGGCGCAATTAACGTCTCACGGGAAGTGGGTTCCCGAAGACGGTCTATCAGCTCCTGGAAACGCTCGCTCTCTGAGAGCAGAGGCAGGAGGGCTGAAAGGGTCATCCAGTCCGTTCTACTAGCTTTGCTAGCACGTCAAAAGGGCCAGCATCGGGCGCTGGCCGGGCTTCCACTTCGATCATAACAAGCCGCTCCGCCGTTCGCCATCGTGTTATCGCCGTTTGATCAGGTAATCCCACGTATCTACAGGTAAACCGGGAGCATTAGGCCCGGTATAATTCAACGCGGCGTAAAACCACCCCGTCACAACCACGGGTGAAGCGCGCCAGAATTACCCACCCACAAATTCGCCAGACGGTCTATTTATGAGTGCCCAGGGAAGCAAGTCCGCGCGCGTTCAGGATCGGCCCAATCGTCTTGTGGTCAAGCTGGGTACAAACCTGCTTACGGGTGGTCGTGAGACGCTCGATATCGAGATCATGGCCGATCTCGTGGGACAGATGGCGACGCTTATCAAGGATGGGTACGAGGTGCTCGTGGTCACGTCCGGTGCAGTCGCAGGCGGCCGCAGGGTCGTGGCGAGACATCCCGGTACTGAGCAACTCCGTTCCGGCGGAGTGCCCGGGCGGCAAGTGCTTGCCGCGCTCGGGATGCCCAAGCTTATGCGCACTTACGACGAGCTTTTCGCAAAACACGGCATCGCGGTGGCACAGGCATTGATATCACGACCAGACATCGCCAACCGTCAGCGGTATCTAAACGTACGAAACACGCTGGAATCGGTCCTCAGTATCGGCGCTGTTCCGATCATCAACGAGAACGATGTGGTGACGGTAGAAGAGCTGGAGGGGGATGTCTTTGGCGACAACGACCGCCTCTCCGCTTCTATAGCGAACGCGGTGAACGCAGATGGTTTGCTCCTGCTAGGACACGAGGACGGCCTGTTCACGGCCGACCCCAACGTTGACGCATCGGCAACGCGTATCGAATTGGTCACGCATATCGACATCAGGATCGAGGCCATGGCCGGCGACGCCCGCGACGGACGAGGGCAGGGCGGTATGCGTAGCAAGGTCGAAGCCGCACGCATGGCGACCCGGTTTGGCGCGTACACCGTCATAGCCGCGGGGAGAACGCCCGATGTCATACGACGGATCGCCGAGGGCGAGAAGATCGGCACGCGCTTCGAACCGACCACCAATCGTGTAGAGGGCTGGAAACGTTTCTTACTCACAGGTAAGGCGAGCAGTCGAGGCAGCGTGGCTGTTGATGCCGGAGCGGCGAAGGCCGTTCGGTTTGGCGGCAACAGTCTCCTTCCCGCCGGGGTCGTGAAAGTTGACGGCTCATTTGAACGTGGAGATAACATCTCCATCGTCGACCCGGCAGGCTATGTGTTGGCATGGGGCATCGCTAACTATCGGTCGGCGGAGATAGATCGGATCATGGGGGTGCGATCGGACAAGATCGAGTCGATCCTTGGTTACGGATATGGCCCCGATATCGTCCATCGCAACAACATGGCGCTGGCTGACAACGCTTCTGAAATATCGGCACAGAGAGATACAACGCCGACTGAAAGGGCAACGGGGAGATGACAATTCTCACAGATTCTGGATTTACGAAGCGTGCTATCGCGGCGCGCGCCGCCGGTAGAAATCTCGCATCCGCATCGACAGATCAGAAGAATGATTTTCTGATGGCTCTGGCCTCGTCGCTAGGGGCACGTACTGAAGAGATCGTGTCAGCCAATGAAATGGACGTTGCCACCGCCGAATCCAACGGGCTTGGCGACCACATCATCGATCGACTGAAGCTTGATGCCGACCGGATCAAGAAGATCGCAGCGGACGTCAGGCATGTCGCATCGCTAGACGACCCGGTGCGCGAACAGATCGAATCATTCACACGCCCCAACGGTTTGAAGATCGAGCGCGTGCGTGTGCCTCTCGGCGTAATAGGTGTCATCTACGAAAGCCGGCCAAACGTCACGGTAGACATCGCAGCCCTTTGCCTGAAGGCGGGGAACACGGTCATGCTGCGCGGCGGACGCGAGGCCATCAACTCGAACAAAGTGCTGGCAGACATCGCCCGGGACGCTCTGTCGTCATCGGGCCTGCCCGCTGATGCGATCCAGTTCATAGACACAACGGACCGTGCCATCGTCGACGAGATGCTGAAGGCCCGCGGGTTAATAGACCTGCTCATCCCCCGTGGCGGTGAGGCGCTCATCAATCGCGTTCGGGAAGAGGCACGCGTCCCGGCTATTACCGGTGGTATCGGCGTTTGTCACACTTACGTTGATGTCGCAGCCGATCTTGAGAAGGCCATCGCAATCGTGGTGAACGCCAAGACGCAGCGTCCGAGCGTGTGCAACGCCCTGGACACGCTGTTGATCCATGAGAAGGTTGCGCCCAACTTTCTGCCCGCCATCGCCCAGTAGCTCGCTGACCGCGGAGTTGAGCTTCGCTGTGACGGGCGATCTCTGGCAATCCTGGAGCCCGTCCTTGGCGGCGCTAATTTGAAGGCCGCGGGGGATGAGGACTACGGACAGGAATTCCTGGCGTTAGTCGCCTCTGTGAAGGTAGTGGATTCCATGGACGACGCCTTCGGTCACATCGATAAGTTCGGCTCGGCACACTCCGAGGCGATCGTCACTGAGGATGAGGAGGCGAGCGAGCGGTTCCTGTCCACGGTGGATGCAGCGGCCGTGTTCTCAAACACCTCAACGTACTTCCATGACGGCGGTGAGTTCGGCCTTGGCGCAGAAGTCGCAGTCAGCACGGACCGGCTGCACGCACGTGGCCCGCTGGGCCTACGTGAGATCACTACATACAAGTGGGTCGTCCGTGGCGACGGCCAGGTGCGCAGTTAACAATGCCCGGTTTTTACTTCCAGCGCGAAACGCGCACACCGAACTCCGAGTGCTACACGGTGATCGAAGAAGCGACGCCGGTTGGACGTCTGGACATTCACTACGCCTCGCCCGTGGTGCATGCCACGCTCGTCGTGTCTGAGAGCCTCACGCAAGAGGGTATTCAGGACATAGTCGAGATGATCGACGAGGACTTGATCGATGCCGTCGGCATCGACCGTGAAGAGCTAATCGTCCACGTGCACCAGGGCCGCGACCTGGGCGTGTTCGCCCATCACGACTGGCCCCGTGGTGACGGACACTCTGAAGAAGAAGGGGCCTAGCAGCCAGAGGCCGGGGGTTCCGGGGTAGCGCTGGCCACTTCGAGATCTGATCGCGGCAACCACGTTGAAGGAGTATGACGTGCCCAGTAAGCCGACCGTGTTGCTAACCGGAGCCGCCGGGTATGTCGCTTCACAACTCCTCCTCGAGTTTCGTGATCGGTACGATCTCCGTCTCGTAGACGTGTCGGATCGTGACCGGAACGGTGATCTTGTTGAAGGGGTGATCGTCGCCGACCTGGCGGACCCGAACCGTTCTCTTTATTCGGAGCTCTTCGAGGGTGTCGACTCCGTCATCCACCTTGGTTATCGAAGCCCGGCCCGGGTCACCGGAGGCGACGTTCCTCCAATCGAGCGGTTCGACATTGAGTTCTCGAACATTCAGATGGCGAACAATATCTATCGATCTGCCTACGACGTCGGGGTTGAGCGCGTCGTAATGGCGAGTTCAAATCACGCCGCTGACTGGTACGAGCATGCCTTGATTCACGACCGGCGGATGGAGATCGTGTCCCCGGACATGGTCCCAATGTCCGACAACTTCTACGGCTGGGCGAAGGCGTCTTACGAGCTTCTCGGTTACCCGTACGCCAGCGGCGTGTTCGGACGAAAGCTGGAAGTCGTGCAGATCCGGATCGGCGCACCGCGGGACGTATCGGGGTCACGGTATGAACACGAATCGATCGGCACGGAGTCCGGCGGCCCCGGGCTTCAGGAGTTCAAGCGGGACCTCGGCGCACACCTGAGTGAGCGCGATCTGAGGCAACTCGTGCAAAGAAGTATCGAGACGTCCGACATCGAAAACGAGCACGGCATCCCGTGGCTCGTGGTGTACGGGATTAGCGGTAACACACGTGCATTCTGGTCGCTCGAAAGCGCACGCCGTGTACTGGGCTACGAGCCGGAAGACGATTCCGAGGTCAAGTACGCAGACGACGTCAGGCGACTGCTGACAGGGGCTGACGCGTCAATCAGCGGCGGTCGAGTCGGCGGCTAGTAACTCTGGAAGAGACGGCCCCACCCGGTCTTCATCGCCTCTGCCACACGCTTGCGACCGATGAACCGCAGCCAGAACGCGTTGTGATACACGTTCGAGGCAAAGAAGGCCCACGGTGCTAAAAAGCTCCTGAGCAGGATGCGCTCAAGCGGCTTCAGGGGCCCGTGATAGATCAGCTTCTGACCACGGCTGGCAAACGTGCTCTGCCCGCTTGCAAAGTGCCAGTTCACGTTCGAAATATCCTCACCGACGATATCGATCTCTGACGGATCGCCGACCCCAAGACCGGCCTCATGGGCAAGTCGAATTTTCGGCAGCGACATCGGGTCAAGCCCCATCATCTTCGCCGCAATAGAGTCGATCGCCACCTGGTCTGCGCTTGCGAGGATCAGGTTCTTCTCATGCCAGCGCATGGCCCTTGGGCCTGGTCCATCGCCTGCAAAGGTTCCGTCCATGACGGCGAATATTCCGGGATGGATCTCCTTCTGGATTGTCAGGAGATCGGCCAGGGTTTCGTGGATGACGGCGTGCGTCCAGTGACGATTGCGGTGCAGCAATCCGCCGAACGCGTTCTTCATAGCGCCGGTCATCTGGGTGAATACGTGCGTCTTGACCGTAGGGAAGTGGATGATGTTTTTGCCGGCGAAGGTTTCCGGTATAAACAAACCGTCCGGGAACACGTCGTTCAGCACCAGCATGTCGCCCTTGGGCGTGTAAGGAACCCAGCGGTTTGGCGCCACATCAAGTGTGATGCTTGGAATGCCGTGCTTTTCCTCGACCACCTTGTGCTTGTTCTTGATCTCGCCCTCAAACGGGTCGACCACAACGGTCCCGTTGTGTGCGGCCATCAGATCGTCGTAGCCGTCCGCCTTAAGCTGCTTGATCACCCCGTCCAACTGCCACGGCGTTGTGGAGCAAGCGGGGTAGTAGTGCTGCCAGGACAGGTTGATCTTGAGGAGCGTTTGCGTCCCAGGGGCCAGCGCGTCCTGGTAATTGGCGAGTTTGAGCAGCCGGCCATAGTCCTCGATCACCGTCTCCGGTGTCGTGTACATCGCGGCCACCACGCCCATCTTTGGCGTGGTGTGTGGAATAGCAGGGGATATCGCGGGGTTGGCCATCGGGCCTCCGGTGGTAGAACGTCAAGTAAAGTGAGGCGTGGCGCATTTAAGCCAAAATTGTGTGCGCCGACGTGAATTCGTAGTAAAAGTATAGCAATCGCCGCCGGCCCCCTCGGCTCACCGACGGCCCATCGAACGCCTTGATAGTCGACTCTCACACGCACATCCTGCCCGACGAGTTCACAGAACAGCGGAAACGCTGGCTGGCGGATGATCGTACGTTCTCCGCTTTGTTTAACGACACAGCCGCCCTCACGGCCTCATCGGAAGACCTCATCACGGAGATGGATGAGGCCGGTGTCGATATGTCGGTGGCGCTGGGATACGGCTGGACCGACCAGGATGCGGCACGACTGTCTAACGACTATTCACTCGCAGCGGCCGACCAATACCCCGGCAGAATCGTGCCTTACTGCAGCGTGGACCCGGCGTGGGGAGACGCGGCGATCAAGGAAGTCGAACGTTGCTTGTCTTCAGGTGCGCGCGGCATTGGTGAGTTGCACGCCGATACGCAGGACTGGAGCCCGGAGCAGACAGAGGGCTTGCGCGGGGTCATGGCGCTGGCCGCAGAAGCCGCAGTTCCTGTGCTCGTGCATGCGTCTGAGCCGGTCGGTCACAGCTACCCGGGCAAGGGCGCAACAACCCCGGAAAGACTGATCACCCTTGCAACAGCATTTCCGGATGTGGCGTTCATATTCGCCCATTTCGGTGGGGGTTTGCCGTATTACGCCCTCATGCCGGAGGTCGCAGAGACTCTCTCCAACGTGTACTTCGATAGCGCCGCCACGCCGTTCCTGTATCGGCCCGACGTGTACGCCGTCTCGGCCGTCGTCGCCGGAAGCGATCGGATACTGTTTGGCAGCGACTTTCCCCTGATACGACAGGGCAGGGCGATTCGTGGGGTTCACGAGTCTGGACTGAACGCCGCCGATATCGACCGTGTGCTGGGAGGGAATGTGGTGGATCTGTTGGGCCTGAAGTCTGCCTAATCTCAGATTCAGTCGGAATCGGCAACCGGGAATGATACGGGCAGCCACCGGCGAGACATATTTCGTGCCGCCCGTGTTTTGCAATCACCGGTATTCCGAATACAATGGCAGCACGATGACTCACCTTTCACCGGCCACAACCATGTGCGCTTGTTGTTGTACCACCCGCAGGGGAGGAGCAATCGCGCGCTAGCTGGTTGATGACCAAAGCGTTCTGTGCGGCCCCTGCGGACATTCGGTCCCGGGGGTTTTTTTATTGGCTTCCGCTCCCGGGATTTATTGAACCCGGATCCCGTACACAGCAGCGGAAGAACAAATGGCTACCTCTACACAGATCCCAACTCCACAGACCGACGAAAGTCCCGGTGTTCTGCGTTCAAGCTGGACGCGAACCGTCTCGGCGTTCCGTCGATTTCTCAATGCGATAGACGGACTGGGCATAGAGCCGTAAGCGGCACACCCGGCCTGGTCGATGCAATCAATCCCCCGGAAGATATTCGGGGGATTTTTTGTGCTTGCTCCAGGGAGTGAAAAGAGAAAGCTCTAATTGCCGTCAAACGCCTTGAGACGGGCATTGGCTACGCCTAAGCTGTCCCGAGGGTTGCGTGCGGCAATAGGTTACAAGCTACACCGGCCAGTTTTCATCGAAATACCGCTACATTCCGGAGGCACACGTTGCGCCTGTTATTGACCTCGGCCGCCAGCGAGCTAGGCAGAACGGTCGCCGGGCTATTAGCTCCGCACCATGATCTAGTCCTCACGGACCTCGCCATTCACGCGGACGGCGACGCAGATATCGTGGCCTGTGATCTGGGTGACGACGACTCTACAGACCGACTTGTTGAGGGCATAGGCGCCATCGTCCACATCGGACACGGCGGTCACTTCGCCTCCGCTTCCGACCTCCTTGACGTGCACACGCGCTGCACCTACAACCTGCTCACGGCGGCACGTTCCGCGGGCGTTGGACGGTTCGTCAACTTGAGCACATTACGGTTGCTGGATGACTATCCGGAGAACCTGACCGTCACCGAGAACTGGCGGCCCACCCCGGGCGTAGAGCCTGTCATCCTGTCGGCGCACCTCTGCGAATTTGTATGTCGGGAATTCGGCCGGGAGGGCGGGATAAAGATCGCCAACCTGAGACTCGGGTTCCCAATTGTCGAAGGTGACACATCAGCCGCCGCCAGCTCTGGTGAGACCGCTGCGCTCGCTGGCGACGACCTCGCCACGGCGATCAACGCAGCCCTGATCGCCGATCTCGGTGCCCGTTCGCAGTCGACCGACGCTCCACAACCGGTATCGTTCCGTACGATCCATGTACAGTCCCCGATCCCCAACGGTCGATTCCTTCTCAAACGTGCGGCGTCGATACTCGGGCTATGGGAAGGGCAGGGAGCAGCCTGATGAACATCTTGATACTCGGCGGGAGCGGAATGCTGGGTCCGTGGGTCGTTGATGCGCTTGGCGATCGTCATCGTCTCCGAATCACCGACATCGGCGATTCACCCGTCACCACGCACGAGTGGCGCCAGATCGATGTGTCCTCGCTGGACGATGTGGTGGACGCAGCGGAGGGGATGGACGCGATCATCAACCTATCCGTTCTCCGACCGCACCGGAAGATCGCATTCGACGTCAACACACGCGGCAACTACAACATGATGGTCGCCGCCGTAACTCACGGCATCCAGCGCGTTATCAACACCGGGCCGCACTTCCAGATGGCTGGACCGGGTTACGAAGACTGGGATTTTGATCTCAATCCGGACATGCCTCCGCAGCCGGGAACACGCCTCTACGCGCACACAAAAGCGCTCGGGCAAGAGATAGACCGTGTATTCACGACGAAGCACGACATCTATCTACAGACCTTGCTTTTCTACCACCTGTACGACCCCGCCGATATCGGCAATGGGCCCGGCGGGAGTGGCATAGAATCGCTCGGCAAAGACATGATGACCCCGTACAGCATCGCCTGGCAGGACGCCGGTGAGGCGATTCGATGCGCAGTGGAATTACCACTTGAGCGACTGCCAAGCAGGGCCGAGACCTACATGGTTTTCACGGACATCCCACACGGAATGTTCAACAACTCAAAGGCGCGGAAGCAGCTCGGTTGGCAGCCCCGATATCACCTGGAGCGGCTGTGGAACAAATCGTGAGCGGAGTGGATCAGGGACCACCTGTCTAAATAGGATCCAGTTCGTCCACTAGCAGTCGGCGAAGATCATCCAGCCGAAACGGTTTGCCCAGGATCGCATCTCCGCCAAACTCGCGGACGTTTGCCTGCAGCACGGGATCAACCATTCCGCTTACGAGGATCACTCGATCGGGCCGGGAGTCATCATTCATGCCCCGTAATTGGCGCAGGACTTCGAAACCGTCTATAACCGGCATCGTCAGGTCCACCAGGACAACGTCGTAACGCTCAGCGGAGATCATTTCCAGGCCAATCTCGCCATCCTCTGCGGTATCCACCTCGAAACCGTCGAAGGTTTCTATGCTTGCTGTTAGAGCGGTACGCACAGTCTCCTCGTCATCAATAACGAGGACTTTACGTAGCGGCGTTTGTGGATCGGACTCAGTCAACGGAAGAATTTGCCCTGATTTTGCAATGATCCGCACAGTGCCCGAGCCGGTTACCGGGGTACGTGATTCACTAGCCGTGATGAGTATACGGAGCGAAGGGAGATCGTCGTACGGGTTCCGGATCAATGGAATGCGTAATAAGCGGTCGGATCCAGTCCCTGCACCTCCCGTCTGCGTAAAGTAAACAAGATCGGGACAATCTCCCGACGAACTCCCCGACATCGACATGACACCAGACACGAAAAAGGTCACAGGAGACACCTGAATGTTTGAACGGAGCCCGTTCCAACGAGGGCCGGAAGGTGGCGGCTTGTCCGAGATGTTGCGCGCCAATCCGGCCATGTGGACCGTGCTTGCGATCAACGTGGCGTATTTTCTGCTCCTTGAGCTGGCCGGCGGCTCCGAAAACGTTGAGGTCTTGATCAAATACGGTGCCAAGTACGGCCCCGATATCTCGGACGGCGAATACTGGCGCCTGGTCACACCGGTGTTCATGCACATCGGGACGTTCCATCTTCTGGCGAACAGCATCTCGCTGTTGATCTTCGGGGGCATCGTCGAGCGCTCCTACGGCTGGCGGGCGTTCCTGGCCATTTATCTCGCAGCGGGCGTTGCAGGAAACGTTGCCAGTTATGCCGCGGGACCGACCGTGGGAGCGGGCGCCAGCGGAGCGATATTTGGGATGCTGGGCGCATTTGCGGTGTACCTGTACCTGAACCGATCGCTTTTGGGATCGTCTGCACGCGGGTCACTCGGCGGACTTGCGTTCATCATCATCGTCAATGTCTCGCTGGGCCTCACAACTACGGGCGTCGACAACTGGGCGCACCTGGGTGGGTTGATCGCCGGAACCGCGATCGCACTCAGGCTCTCACCGCGGGCCACTACTGAAATCACATACGGCCTGAATCGCCGTCTCGTGGGGACTCAATCCGTGGTTCGAAAGGCCAGTATGGCAATCATCGGCACGGCGACGGTCACCGCGTTCGCCGTGCTGATCTTGATCACCGTCCTGATCTCACGTGGAGACTCCGACAGGAACCGGGATCTCACAGAGAATCTAACCGGACGCGCTATAACGGCCCTGCTGGAACAACGTTTTAACGAGGCCAGCTCGCTCGCCAGACAGGCGTTGCTCGCCGATCCCGAGGGCGACTCGCTTGCCATCCTTTACCTGATAAAGGGACTGGGGGAGTCGCAGCAGGGCAACATAAACGAGGCCATCCAGGACCTCACACAGGCCCTGGCATACGGGTTCACCAATCCCGAGAGCAGAGCTCTAGCACAGAACGAACTGACGCGCCTTACCGGTCATTGACCAGATTGACGGATGGTCTCGCCCCGCATAGCATTGCATTATGTATTTCGTTATTGATACTAACTATCAATAATATCGATCCCCGGATCGAGGGAACACAGCCATAAAATGATCAGCTCCCGAACATCACAACCTGACGCCATCGCCGCCCTGGAAGACGCCGGTCTCCGAATTACGGGCCAGCGGCGACAGGTAGTCGCAGCCATAGAACGCAGAAACGGTGGGTTCTCGGCGGAAGATATCGCGGGCGAACTCGACGGAGTAGGGCGCGCGACCGTCTACCGGACACTGAAGCTGCTGGTCAACGCAAATGTGATCTGCAAACTGGCGCTGCCCGATGGGACACCGATGTACAGCCCGTCACGGCTTGAACATCACCACCACTCTATCTGCACCTCCTGCGGGGCCGTTGAAGAGTTCCGAGACACAACCGTGGAACGCGTACTTAGATCCCTCACCCGGGAGATCGAAGGCGAGATCATTGGCCATCGTATGGAGGTGTTCATTCGATGCAGAAGTTGCCTGGATTCGCCTGCCTCTTGATGTCGCACACATATCCACCCGTCTCAATATACTACGACCTAGATTGATACTTCATCTCATTAAGAAACCTTACATAATAGTCTCTTTAGCGGCGATTGGACTGACCATGATCGCAATATCCTGCGGGGGAAAAGGTGCTTCCACTGACGGCGACATCGCCAGTTCAGCGACGGTACGCGTAGTCGCTTCCATGTACCCGCTTGAGTATTTCACGGATCAGATAGGCGGCGATCGGGTTCAGGTGGACGGGGTCGTTCCCTCTGGTGGCGACGCACACGATTTTGAGCCGACGCCCGGCGATCTCCGCAAGATCGCGGGCGCCGATGTGATCGTCTACAACGGCCTTGGCTTTGAGTCGTGGATCGACGCTCTTTTGGATGCCGGTGACGCTCCGAATACAGCGGTGCAGGCGAGTTCAAGTTCCGTCGCCATGCATTTCGACTCGAACGGCATCGCCACAGAATCCGATGACGATCTTGATCCGCACATGTGGCTCGATCCGGTTCTTGCCATTACGCAGGTACGCGCCATTACAGAGGGACTTATTAAGGCTGATTCCGAGGGCAGGGCGGTATACCTGGCGAACTCGGATGCGCTCGTCGAACGGCTTGCTGCGCTGGACGGACGGTTCGCCGAGGGTCTTGGGAGCTGCTCCCGTGACACATTCATTACATCCCACGATAGCTTCAACTACATGGCCGCCCGATATGGTGTGAACGCAATAGGGATAAGCGGCATCAACCCGGAGTCAGAGCCGAGCCCGCGGGCGCTCGCCGACTTGAGCAACCTCGTTTCGGTCAGCGGCATCAGGTATGTCCTCGTAAGTCCAATTGACTCTGAGCGCCTGAGCGACACCCTGGCCCGTGAGATGGGTGTCGAATCGCTTCCGTTGCATAGCCTCCAGAACCTCACTCGCGATCAGAAAGATTCCGGCGAAACCTACTTTTCACTCATGGAACAGAACCTGGCGAGTCTCGTGACCGCCCTGGGATGTGACCAGTGACTATTGAACCGAAAGAGACTATTGACGCTGTCGATTCCGTGGTATCTCAGGTGGCTCTGTGGCCTGAAGGGTCAGATGGATCTGAGCTTGCGGCCGATCGCCCGGTGGTGTGCGAGTTCACAAATACCTGGTACTCGTATGGAGGAGCGGAGCCTGCCGTAGAGGACGTGTCGTTCCCAGTCCGCCAAGGCGATTTTGCGGCCATTCTCGGGCCGAACGGAAGCGGAAAAACCACGTTACTCCGTCTCGCACTAGGCCTGCTGAAACCCACCCGGGGTTCGGTCGAGTTATTTGGAGAGTCTTCTGCACGGTTCCGAGACTGGTCCCGGGTCGGTTACGTCCCACAGCGTGTGGATGGGATAGGCACCCGTTTTCCGGCAACGGTCGAAGAGATCGTTGAACAGGGACTGTACCGGGGATTCGATCCGCTCGCCATTTTCCGCAAACACGGCCGCAAAGAGGTTCTTGAAGCGCTGGACGTCGCCGGCATATCGCACTTGCGACAGAGGCCGATCGAATCGTTGTCGGTCGGGCAGCGCCAACGAGCTTTGATCGCCCGCGCCATCGTCGGCCAGCCTGACCTTCTTTTCCTTGATGAGCCCGTCTCCGGCGTGGACGCGGTAGGTCGCGACCGGTTTCATGAACTCATCTCATCGCTCAATCGTGACCATGGAATGACCGTGTTTCTGATCTCGCACGACATAGGAGCGGTCATGCAGGGTGCATCCGTATGCGCCTGTATCAACCGGACAGTCGTATTCCACGGGCCACCTCATCGCATCACAGGAGAGCACCTGTCAGAGCTGTACGGGTTCCCGGTGGATGTCCTCCTGCACGACGCCCTTCATGAGCACAGATAAGGACAGATGATCCTTGCCTGAGATTTTTCAGTTCGACTTCATGATCCGGGCCCTTATAGGAGGGTCTATGGTCGCGATACTTGCTCCGTCGTTCGGACTCTTCATCGTGTTACGTCGACTTTCATTGATCGCCGATACGCTTTCTCACGTTGCGTTGATGGGCGTAGCGATCGGCTTCGTGACCAGCATTTATCCGACATTCGTTGCGTTGATAGCAACCACTTCATCCGCCGCCGGCATAGAACAACTTCGGTCACGCGGCAAGCTGCCGGGCGATGCGGCGCTGGCGATATTCCTGTATTCGTCACTGGCGATAGCGGTAATCGTGATCAGCAAATCATCCGGGTTCAACGCAGATCTTTTTGGTTACCTGTTTGGCACCGTCCTCTCAATCAACGATCGTGATCTCTGGCTCATCGGGATTCTGCTGGTAGTCGTCATCCTATTCGTTGCGTCGTTCTACGCAGAACTGACGCAGAGCGCGTTCGACCAGGATCTAGCGCACGTCAGTGGTGTCCGGGTGACGGCGACGAACCTGGCCCTGGCAATACTGACCGGAGCGACCGTAACTGCATCGATGCGGGTCGTCGGCGTGCTCATGGTGGGCGCCCTGATCGTGATACCAGTACTGGCGGCGTTGCGGCTAGCACGTGGGTTCCGGACAGCTCTGTTGCTGGCGATTGGTTTCGGGTTGCTCAGCGTCTGGGTTGGGCTCACAGTCGCGTTTTACGCCGATCTAGCCGCGGGCGGTGCGATAGTTCTGACTACAGTCGTCATGCTCGCCCTTGCCGAGGTCATAGGCAGAATAAGAGACTACATGTCGGCGCGCCGAGGCGCGGAAACAGATGATTGAGGTGGGTCCAAAGTGGTCCTTCCTCACCACCGATCTCATTACGGGCCTGGATGATCTAGTACGGATTATCGATAGCGCGGCTTCAGGCATGACTATCGTAGATCCCGGTTTCTTCACAGACACGCAGACCGGCAGCAGCCGTGAAGCGTATCTGACGAGGCCATTGACAGCGCGTCAAGTTCAGGTGTTGGAACTTGTGAGTGAGGGTTACAACAATGAGGTCATCGCACGCAAGCTAGAAATTAGCCTGCGCACCGTAGAGCACCACCTCAATGAGGCATATGGTCCATAAAAAAACTGCCGCTCTTCTGAAATCAACGCCCGTGTACACGCTTCCAAAGTGTTCTCGGAGTGCCTCGTTTAGTGAACGCCTGAAGACTCATTTCGTCTGCGAAGAGCCGCCACTCACCACGGTGAATGGCGGCTTTTCCGCGTAGCGGTTCGGCCCGGTATTCCCGGTATGAGCCTTCCCGGTCGGTACGTCGCGAATTTAAGTTCCACCCCACATGAAACCGATGTCTGCCGTACACTGCCGATGACAATTTCACGATGGGAGCCCGGACATATGACCGATCAGAACATCGCGCAAATGGCACACCTGATGCGCAGGGCAGGATTCGGCGCGTCAAGAGATGAACTGGAGCGTCGCATTGAACTCGGCTATGAAGCTACCGTAGATGAGTTTCTGAACCCCGGAGATCAGGATGCCGTGGATATCTACGAATTCTTGCGTTACTACCCGCTGTGGTGGAAACCGGGAACGATGGGCGGGCTGGGTCACGCCCCGTGGGTCTGGCGCATGATCAATACCAAAGCGCCGCTTCAGGAGAAACTCTGCCTTTTCTACCATCAGCTTTTCGCGACCGGCGTCGCCAAAGTTGATCACTACGACGAGATCGAAGACATGATCGGATCGTTCCGTGAGTTGGGCATGGGTAAGTACAAGGACCTGCTCATGGCGGTGGCGCAGAGTCCTGCCATGATCTACTGGCTGGATAATCACGAGAACCATGCGGATTCGGTGAACGAGAACTGGGGCAGGGAACTCCTGGAACTGTTCACGATGGGAGTCGGAAATTACACCGAGACCGATGTACGGGAGTGTTCACGCGCGTTCACAGGTTGGACGCTCAAACACAAACTCCCACGCTTCCATATGGGACGATGGGACTGGGATTACGAGTTCCGGCCGGACGACCACGATTACGGCGAAAAGACGTTTCTGGGTCACACAGGGAATTTCGATGGCGAAGAGATCATCGACATCGTCCTGTCCAAACCTGCCACGTCGGCCTTCATCGCCCGTCATCTCTACAGTTTCTTCGTAGCCGATGAGCACCAGGTTCCCGCATGGTCGGTCACGCCGCCTAACGATCCTGTAGCCGTCCAGTTCATCGCCGATGCGCTCGTCGAGAGCGACTATCACATCGGGACGGTGCTGAGGAAAATATTCAACTCAGATTTCTTCAAAGAGGCCAAGTTCAAACGGGTCAAGAATCCCGCCGAGGTCGTCATCGGAACGCTTCGGCTTGTCGAAGACACGGAACGCCCAGCCCCGGAGACCATGAAATGGGCCAGCCAGATCGGCTTTATGGGACAGGAGCTTCTGAACCCGCCAAGCGTCGAAGGTTGGCACTCCGGCGTCGAATGGATTAACAGCGGCACACTGATGAAGCGCACCAACTTCGTCGCAGAGATGATTAGTGACCTGTCCCGGCCCGGCGTGGTGAAGATCATCGATCGTATCAAGTCATCGGGCAGCGATCCTGAGGCGGTGGTAGATGCCTGCCTGGACGTCATGGGTCCACTCGATATCCCGAACGAATCAAGGAACGAACTACTGGACCACGCCCGGCAACTTGGCGAGTTCGACTGGGATGATGATCGCCCGGAGCAGGGTGGAGCCGCGAAGTTGACCGAGATCCTCCAGCTTGTTGTCTCACTCAGGGAGTATCAGTTCGCCTGATGACAACGTCCATGGACATCACGATCAGCTGGCTCAGATAGATGGACCAGAAACGGAAACAGGGAGGCACCACGCTTGACTAGTCTCTTGGAAAACGGAACGAACGGAACCGGGACAACTGATGATCCGGTCATCGTCGTACTACAGCTGACCGGCGGCAACGACTATATGAATACCGTTGTACCGTATAACGATCCTTTGTATCGCGACTACCGACCGATCGTGAATGTCAGTGAGGAAGATGTTCTCGTTCTGGATGATGAGTTCGGTCTTCACCCCACGATGGGTCCGATTCAGGACATGTACAAAGACGGGAATGTGGCGATCATCCACGGTGTGGGTTACGAGAACTCACCCCGATCCCACTTCAGGTCCATGGACATCTGGCACACATGCGAGCCGGACAAGCTTGGAACCGAAGGCTGGCTTGGCCGAGTGGTACGTGAGCTTGATCCCGATAAGGAAAATGTTGTCACGGCCGTAAGCATGGGCCCGGCGCTGTTCCGCGCACTCGTCGCCCCGAACGTACCGGTAGCCACCGTCGAGAACATCGATAGCTACGGACTGCTGACCGACATCACGCCGCAAGAAAAACTTGACCGCGTCCTCGTCCGTTACCAGCGGATGTACTCCCCGGCCATCGGCAGCGGTCCGGTGATGGACTACCTTGGACAGACCGGCCTGGACGCCCTGGAGGGCGCCGAGATCCTGAACGTCGCTCCGGAGAAGTACTCCTCGACCGTGGAGTACGCGGACTCCAGCATCGGAAATAAGCTCAAGGGCATTGCACAGGTTCACCTGGCGGGCCTTGGCTCGAGGGTTTTCTACTGCGACCACGGATCGTTTGACACCCACGCCGATCAGCTTGGCACGCACCACAAACTGTGGTCCCAGGTCTCCCAGGCGATACGTGACTTCTTCGACGATCTTGAAGAGCACAACGCCGCAGACAATATGGTGATGTTCCTGTTCTCAGAGTTCGGACGCCGCGTGTATGACAACGGGTCCGGCACAGACCACGGCGCCGGGGGCGTCTGCATCGCAATCGGCAAGGGCGTCAAGGGCGGCATGTATGGCCAGTACCCATCGACGAAGGCCAAAGATCTGGACCAGGGGGACCTTGTCCCTGACCTGGACTTCCGTAGCGTCTACACAAGCCTCGTCGAAGACTGGCTCGGGTTGGACCCTGTGCCGATCGTTGGCGGAACCTTTGAGAATCCGGGGTTCATTGAGAAGTAAAGAGCTCTTTAAAATGCTCACATCCCACCTTCAGGCATCAAGAGAACAGAAGAGGTCCAAGTGCTCACGATATCGGTAGCCGGACGGGCATTCGACTTTAACCGCATCGTCGGCGGCAGGCAGATCACCGGGATTGTCAACATTGCATTTGGCGAAGGTGACGACGTCTACGTCGTGAAGAAGGCTGCGGGATTTTCGGACGTCCTCAGGCTTTCCATCGGCGGCGAACCGGACGATGAGGAGATCACTGCCACGTTCAGCCAGGTCAATGAAGACTTCTTCCGAGGCGCCTGGCCGGCATGCGTTGCCGTGGGGCCGGACTCCAACGTGTACGTGACAGACGAGTTGCGCCACCTGGTGAGCGTCTTCGATCGAGACGGGCTGTTTTTGAACCACATCGGCGAGTCCGGAACCGGCGAGGGTCAGTTCGATAGGCCTTCTGGCATCGTGTTCAACGCGGCCGGCAACATGCTGGTTGTGGATACGCTCAACCACCGGGTCCAGGAACTGACGACTGATGGTGCGTTCGTAAACGGGTGGGGCAGTCAGGGATCAGATGAAGGCCAGTTCCGGTCGCCCTGGGGCATCGCGGTGGACGGCAATGGCGATGTGTACGTGGCCGATCACAAGAACCATCGCGTCCAGAAGTTCGACTCGAACGGCGGCTTCATCGCCTCCATCGGCAGTCACGGATCCGATATCGGCGAATTTGATCACCCCTCAGACGTTGCGGTCGACCCCAACGGCGATATCTATGTCTGTGACTGGGTAAACAACCGCGTTCAGATATTTGATAGCGAATACAACTACATAAGCGAACTGGGCGGTTCCGCCACCGAACTGTCCAAGTGGCAGAAGTTGTATGTCCGTGGCAATCCGGACGTGCATAAAGCCCGTCGCCGGGTCGACAGCCTGGAGCCGGAATGGAAGTTCGCACTCCCAACCGGGGTCAAGTTTGACGCTAAACGATCCCGCCTTTTCGTGATCGATTCTCAGCGCTGGCGCATTCAGATTTTCGACAAGCTGGACGGATACAGCGACCCACAGTTCAATATCTAGACGGACCCGGGACATGATCCTGGCACGACCCAGCTCCCGTTGATTCAAGCGGGGCTGTGTCTCGTTTACGGCGTGAGCGGATGAGGGACTGTCGGCTCTACAGGCCAAACGTTATCACAGGGTCAGTTGCCCGACCCGGCGACGCAACGTACATGCCGTTGGAGGCCGTCGCCAGAAAGTCGATTAACGCATCACCGCCGAACGCCTCCAGCTCCTCGACATCGGTCACTGATGGCAGATCAGGTCAAGAAACGAGGAAGCTGACTATCACTGGATCGCCCTCTCTCGTAAACCCAAGCGCATCGATAATCCCGAACGCTACTCTTCTCGGGGAAAGATCAGAAATGTGCCGTTAAGCCGCTCTATGTTGTCTGGTGAGTGCCCAGTTGACGACCATTTCAACTTCTCCATCTGACCAGCTCCGGTATACCGCGCTTACTAGGGCGAGCTCTCACGCCGTGATAATCGGCACTCCGGACATGCTCGCCAAGTTCCGCCGTGACGGATAGCGTCAGTCCGTGAGAGATGGATCTTGTGCTAGGTCTAACAGACTTTCGGCAAGCCCACCTATCATGTCTCGTTCGTGCAGGCGTTGTAGCCACTCTGCCGGGATTCCTGACTCCCCATAGAAAGCGCCAGCGATCTGCCCATAGATGGCGGCAGTCGTGTCGGCGTCATCGCCAAGGTTGACGGCTAGAAGGCAGCCGTCCCGGAAGTTGTCGCTATTCCAAAAGGCCCACAACGCGGCCTCGAGAGATTTGACCGAGTAACCGGTGCCGGCTATTTCTGGCGGCGATTTATCCGCGAACGATCCCGCGGCGATAGCTTCGAGCGAGGGTGCCAATGGTTCGAGTTCCTTATCGATCCCCGGGAGGACATACCCAGGTGACAGGATCCGCTCCTTCGGTTCACCATCTAGGGCGCTGACAATCAGCGCAGCATAGTAGCGGCATGCATCGACCGCCTCCGTCGCGCCGTGCGTGGTGCGTGAACTTTCTGCCGCACGGCGGACAGCAGCCACCGGGTTTGGCGCGTATGCGAGCGGTATTGGTGCTAGCCGCATCAAAGAGCCGTTGCCGGCGGCCATCCGGTCCGTTGAGCCTGACCACGGGTCGTTGGTCTGTTCAAACCGGTGGAGCGCAGCGCTGACAGTGTTACCTATGTCGAAGCATCTACCAGTGCTGCTCAAGTAACCCTCGCGCCACCATCGCACGTACCTAGTCAACTGATCTATGGGATCGAAAGCGCGGGTCTCAATCAGGCTCGTCGCGAGACACAGCGCCATGGATGTATCGTCGGTCCATTGCCCGGCCTGCAGCCCGAACGGGCCGCCTCCCGTCATATCCGTTACAGGCTCGAATGTGCCGGGCCTGCTGAACTCCACGCTTGTGCCGACGGCGTCACCTACAGCCAGCCCGAGCAGGGCACCGCGGTAGCGGTCGGTTAGTGATAGATCTGTGACCGGCATATTTCATCTCCTCCCGCGACCAAAAATTCCAGATAACGCCGTTTATTCAGATCTGCGCGTCGCGAGGCCTCGCAGGTATATCTCCTGTACGTATTCAATTGTGTCCTCCCGGGCAGAGCGGACGAGTTCAATCGCCTCCTCTACAGGATGCCCGAACTCCCTCATTAGAAGTACGGCAATCGTCCCGGTGCGCCCGAGTCCGCCTCGACAGTGAAGGACGACGTTACCACCCCTTTTCAACTCGCTCACTATCTCAGAGCCGACCGCCGGCCACCTAACGTCAAACGTCCCACCGGGCGCCTCGGTGTCGACCATTGGAAAATGTATCCATTGCATAC
Organism: Dehalococcoidia bacterium; assembly: GCA_046583455.1. Lineage (GTDB taxonomy): Bacteria > Chloroflexota > Dehalococcoidia > Lucifugimonadales > Lucifugimonadaceae. Next base: position 24,446 of record JAYGCG010000031.1, read on the forward strand.
CACGGGCCCGGACGCCGTCGCCGAGACCTCTCACCTGTAGAAACTCAAGTTCTTGGTCCTCGACGAGGGTAACCACAGTACGGGCGCCCCAAGAGGCGATGGCATCAAGATCGGTGTCGAGGTCGCGCCGCCACGCGCCTTCACGAGCGTGAGGGTCGACCTTTCCGGGACAGAACGTCATCCCGATCTGCCCATCGGACCCGTTTGGCCGCACGGGAGCGATGTCGATGGGATCTGATTTACTCGTTCGTACTTACATATGCGCCATGGTGCCACATCGGGCTCGCAAATGTTTTTACAATTGGATACTCGGGAATCAGAGTGTCATGAATCTTTGGCTTCGTAGGCCATCACCTCGTCAACGATCTGACCCAACTTTGGGATCTCCATGCCCCTCGCGGCCAAGTTCCACGTCAACACGATAAGTGAGCCACCAACTCGCGCTATCTGTATATGCCCACCCAAAAGCTCAACATAATCGCGCGGGAACGCGTTCCTGAAGGATTCCCAATTCGTCACGCCGTGACAGAAGACATATCGCGGATTGTGGCTCGACATTAGACCTCGGATTAGCTGCCATCGGGCTGGGCGTACGGCTGCTTCATACGCATCACGGGTCGCATAGGGAGCCGCGTACGGCCACTCGTCGGCACGTGTCGCGGGGCAAGGGCAGCACATCAGTCAAGAACGTGTCTCCATCGAATCGTCCGAGGCGTTCCTCCTTGGGCCTCCCGGATTGGGGTCGCCGGCACGTTCGCGTTGATGGCAAAACAGGTATCAGGATCGTCCCATTGGGTTCGGCGTCAATCCAAGCAATCGGAGAGTACATGGATCGATGGAGTGTGACAGAAGGCAATTTATGGAGGGGCAAGCGAGGCTCTTTGACCGGTTCAGGGGTACTTCAACTTATACAAAGGCTGTGCAAAGCCGCCGGTGTAACAGACAAAGGGGTCCACGCATTCCGGCGCGCATCGGCCGCGCAAATGAAGCGGTTAGGGATGCAAGATTCGGGCATCTTAGACATGAGCTTGCAGTTCGGATGCTTGATGGCGTCTACGTGGACCTCAAAGGTTCGCGGTCAATCGTGGGGATCAAACCGAAGCCGCCATTCCGGGATGTGTTCCGGATAGCAACCGCTCGCGAAGGGTCAGGAATCTCTTTTTTAACGGACTCAGCCCCCGGCCTTTCGACCGGGGGCTGAGTCCGTTTCGTGTTCCTGGTGGAGACGGGGGAGAGTCGAACTCCCCGTCCAGCTAGGGTTTCGCTTCGACGTCTACAAGCTTAGTCGGCGATTTATTGTCTCGCCGCCGATCTCGCTCTCCGTCAGGCTACTTCAGCGGCCAGCCGATGATCTTAGGTCCGCACCAATCGGCGTCAGGCGGACAGCACCCCAAGTAAGCGTCGCAGCCATCGGTCCCCTCGGGGGAAGAATCGTGGCTACGTGACCGTTTCTAGGCGGCCATAGCGAGTTGTTTCTCGCCGTTTAATGTTGTGCCAGCGGATTATCGAGGAAGTTGGCACCCTCGGCTTGCAGTCTGGCGGATGCCTCTCTGTCGAAACCACGCGTCCCCAGATACCACTTAATCGTACCGCGAACGGGCTACGCTACGTAAGTCATCAGCCATAACTGATGCGTGCCGATCTGGCTGGATACGACCATTTTCAGGCCGAAACAAACAGGGCAGGGCGGCCAAAATTATCGATCCCGCAGCCTGGTTGCTCGCTGCATATCGCGCTTCGTCTCCCGCTCCTTGATCACATTGCGCCGATCGTACTGGCGACGACCCTTTGCGATGGCGATCTCCACCTTTGCGTGATGATCTTTCAAATACAGTC